>NZ_JBEOTA010000025.1:0-136556 GCF_040303265.1 Streptomyces sp. NPDC096040 | reverse complement strand
CACCTGGCACCTCACCCCAGCCACCGCATAGCGAAAAGGGCCGCCCGGCCCACGGCCGGACAGCCCCAACAACAAGATTTTCAGCAGCCTTCTAGACGAGTCTTTCCGAATGCTTGCGGGCGCGGGGAGAGGGTGTCCATGATCGTTTGTGACGACGAACCTGGACACCCTCGTGACCGCACTGTACGTGAAGATCGACGATGAGTGGGCCGGTACTGCCCGGCTACCCGGACGGCCGCCCAAGCTCAGTCACTCGGAGTTGATGTGCCTGGCGGTCATGCAGGCGGTGCTCGGCTTCCACTGCGAGGCCCGGTGGCTGCGGCACCTGCGTAAGCACTACCGGCACCTGTTCCCGTTCATCCCGCAGGACTCCGGATACAACAAGCGGCTGCGGGCCGCGCTGCCGCAGATCAAGCGGCTGATCCGGATGCTGGCGAAGGACACGGACTTCTGGCACGACACCGTGTGGATCACCGACTCGACCCCGGTGCCGTGCGGGATGTCCCGCCCCACGGTCAGACGCTCGGAGTTGGCGGGCTGGGCCAACTACGGCTACTGCGCGTCGCATTCCCGCTTCTTCTGGGGGCTGCGGCTGTACCTGGTGTGCACCCCGGCCGGGATGCCGGTCCTGTGGGCCCTGGCCGATCCGAAGCTCGGGGAGCGGGAGGTGCTGGCCGCGATGCTGGAGATCGACGCCGGCCTGGTCCGCGAGCGGCCGGGCCTGCTCCTGATCAGCGACAAGGGCTTCGCGTCCAAGCCGTTCGAACAGTCACTGTCCGAACAGGGCATCACGCTGCTGCGACCGTCCCGCAAGAAGGAGGTCCTGCGTCCCGGTGAACCCATGCTGAAGAAGGTCCGCCAACTCATCGAGTCCGTCAACGACACTCTCAAAGGCCAGCTTGACCTGGAACAACACGGCGGACGTACCGTCGAGGGCGTAGCGGTCCGGGTTGCTCAGCGCGTGCTGGCACTGGCTGCTGCGATCTGGCACAACTTCCGCACCGGCCAGGCGATCAGCCGTTCACTGACCGCCTATGATCACTGACCGTATTCGGACAGACTCGTCTAGGTAGCACAGCGGCACCAGGCCGGGGGCGGCCTCGGTGCCGACCAGGCCGCGCAGGGCGGGGCCGGCGATGGCGTCGGGGAACAGTTCGCCGCCGTCGATCCTGGCCGCCCCGAGCCGGGTGCCGCCGGGGTACAGCGCTTCGACCGGGCAGGGCCCCAGCGCGTTCCAGCGGACGATCACGGTGGTGGCCGGCTGGCATACCTCCTGCGGTGGCACTCGTACGAGCACGATCGGCTCGTCTGGTCGCCGTGGCGCGGTGCGGTTGAGGAGGTGGACGCCGCCGAGGACGACCCAGGCTCCCCGGTCCGAGGGCTGCTCATCGGGCACGCTGGTCTCCTTCGTGTGAAGCGGGTGCCACGGGTGATCGCCCTGCAGCCCGAAGGGGCCACGGGTCGGCCGGACATCCCCGGATGGCTGCCTGCTCGTCGCTGCGACGTCCGGCCGGTTTGTCGGCCTAGGGTGGGGCGGGTGAGTCATGGTGAAGTCGGTCAGGTGATCTTGGACGAGGCTGTTGCGGATGCCCGCCTCGCCGCATGGGAGTTCGACGGTGCACGGGCCTGGTTGGAGGAAGCCCGCCGGCATCCCATGGAGCCGCTGGCGGCCGAGGTGTGGGTCACCGACCCTGCTTTCGAGCACGTCCTGCTGGTCAAGCACCGTGTGCGCGGATGGGTGCCGCCGGGCGGCAAGGTGGAGCCGGGCGAGGCGCCGCGTGCGGCGGCGGCACGAGAGCTGCTGGAGGAGACCGGCCTGCGCACCGAGTTGCTGCCCGAGCCCGCGGCCGTGGCGGTGCGTTCCTACCGGGCCGACTGGTCTCCGACGCTGGGCCTGTCCTACGCCGCGATCGTGGGACGCGACGTGCCGCTCGCCGGGGAGCAGAACCAGCCGGCGGCATGGTTCCGTCTGGACACAGGCTGGGACAGTGTCTTCCCCGAGGACCGCGAGCGGATCTGTGCGCACGCTCGCCGTCTGGCAGCCGGCTGGGCGGTCGGCTCCCGCTGAGGTAGGTCCCTGGCCGCCGTTCACAGGAGGGCCTCGATCCGGTCGAGGTCGGCCAAGGGCATGGTGACGAGCTCAAGGTCGTGCAGGAAGCGGCACCACACCGGCTCCAGGCCGGGTTCGCGCTCGAACTCCTCACGGCCCAGGCATCCGTTGGCGTGCGCGGCGGTCCGCAGCGCGTGCTGCTGCAGCTGGGCCGGGTGGATCCACCGAGGGGTGCGGACCTCCCGGGGCGAGGGGCACAGAGACCCGGAAACCTCGGCCTGGAAGATCCACCAGTGGTGGCCGACCGGACCGCTGGGCGTGCGGCGGCAGCGGTTGGGCCGCCACTGATCCAGCAGCAGGTGCAGGTGGGTGACGGTAAGACCGACCTCTTCGGTGACTTCGTCGCGGGCGGCCTGCTCGGGGCCGCCATGCTCGTCGACGTGGCCGGCGACCGGGGCGATTCCGGCCGGAGGAATCGCCCGCTCGAAGACCAGCAGGCCGCTCGGAGAGGAGATCAGTACCCCGACGCTTGCGTGGTCACAGAGGCGGGCCCCGCCGTCGGGAGCCGGGGCGGCCGGGGTCATGCGGTGGCCTCCGGCCGTTGGGCGACGACGACGAGCCAGCTCGTCACGGCCGGGGCGTCGGGGGTTGTCATGGCGTAGGCGGCGTCGAGGATATGCATCCGCTGGGCGTGGGTGAAGTCGCCCTCGGGCCGCGCGAAGACGGGGATGGACAGCCACGCCTTCTTCTCGGCCATGGTGCTGTGCTGGGCGGTGACCTCTGTGCCGACGACCGTCAGTCCGGCTGAAGTCAGCTGCTCGGTGACTGTTTTCATCGGAAGCTTCGGCGGCCTGTCCGCGTCGCGCGGCGGTGGGGTATATCCGTGGGTCTCAGCGGCGACTTGGCGGATGAGGGCGTTCAGGGTAGGTCCGGTGCGGGTGGACAGTTCGTCGGGGTGCCGGACGCCGGCGAAGCCACCGCCGATGTTGAAGACGAAGTGCCCGCCTGGGCGCAGGATGTGGGCGACGGCCGCGAACACTGCGGCGGTGTCGGTCTTCCAGATCGCGGAGTTGCACACCACGGCGTCGGCGCTGCTGGGGTGCAGGTGGTCGGCGAGCCGTTCGGCCGGGGAGGTGATCCAGGTCAGGCGGGAGTCGGTCAGGGTGCGGCGGCCGACGCGCTGCATCGCGGCGGCGTTGTCGACGGAGACGAGCCTGGCGTGGGCCGGGATCAGGTCGAGGATCGCGCGGGCGGTCGCGCCGGCGCCGCCGCACAGGTCGACCACCAGGCTGGCGTTGGCCAGGTGGCTGCGGCGTGCGAGGTCGCGGCTGGTTGCGTCGTACATGGGGTGGGCGCGGGTGAAGGCGTTGTACGCCTCGGCGTTGGTGTCCTCGTCCCAGCCGAGGATGGCGTCCTGGGGTGCCATGTTGCTGTGGCCTCGCTTCTCAGGGCGGCCCGGCAGTGCAGGCCGGGCGTTCGGACAGGTCAAAAGAGCGTGGACTGTACGGCGGCGGGCGGTGAGGAGAACTGTGCGCCGAGGGCGATGCGCCGACCCTTGAGGGTGCCGAGGTCAAGCAGGTAGGGCAGTTGCTTACCGTCGCCGTCGAGGGTGGCGAGGACCTGGGAGCCGAGGCAGGAGAGCACTGTCAGCCCGTGCTCACCGGAGCGTGGGTCGTGCGGGTACAAGGCGCGCCCGGTCTCCGGCGTCCGCAGCAGTTCGCCTTCGCTGGGTGGCGTCCACGGCTCCGGTGTGGCCGGGACGTTCAGGCCGCTCAGGGCCGCGGTGGCGCGGTCGAGGTGCTGCTGGTGGACGGCGCGGGCCGGGGCGAGGTCGCGCAGCTCGGCCAGGGCCGTCAGCTTGGCCGCGGCTCGCACGGTCTGCGTCAGGCCGAGTTGGCGGGTGAGGGCATCCTCCAGGAACCGCACAGCGCGGCCGTCAGCACTCCGGGCGAGGTAGGTAGCGATCAGGCCACCCTGTTCGTCGAGGCGGGAGCGCTTACGGGGTTCGGCCGCGGTGCCGATCTTGGTGGTGCCGTCGGCGAACGTCGCCAGGTACAGCCAGTGCGGCTGGGCCATGTACGCCGCCAGGGAGTCGGGAACGTGCCCGCCGGAGTGGAACCGGTGGGCGAAGCGGAAGTCGTCCCGCCCGGCGCAGGCCGGGCACTGTCCGCCGGCCTCGGCCGGGGCCCGGTCAGGGCAGGCGACCGCCTCGACGCGGACGCGGTCGGCGAACCGGTACCGGCCGGTGCACCACCGGCCGGTACCGCTCACCTGGTAACCCAGGCGCCTGCCCGTGACCGGGGCGTAGACAAGCGGTCCGCCGGTCACCTGGGCGAGCAGAAGACGGGGGTCTCCGCTCGCCCAGGTGATGCCGTGGCAGACGTATGTCCCGGTGGCGGGCAGGGCGTGGTCCATGGTGCGTTCCTTGTCGATCGGGGCGGAGAGCCGGGTCAGACGGTCAGGCGCAGACGGTCGGCCAGGGCAGCGGAGGCGGCCTTGAAGACCTGGTCGCGGTCCAACTGGGCGACGTCCAGCGTCAGCCAGGCGCCGAGGTCCGCCTGTTCGCGCATCTTGTCCAGGACGCTGTCCTGGTAGCGGATGAAGTCCTCGTCACCGCCGTCGGCGTGGCCGGCCTCCAGGGAAGTGAAAGAGCCCTTGCGGACGAGAGCCTCGCGGGCACGGATGTTCAGGAAGAACACCAGGTCCGGCTTCGTCAGGTGCGCGAAGACCTGCTCGCACAGGCGGGGGGAGACCTCGGGGTTGACCGCGTACCGGGCGAGGATCTTGTGGTGCGCGTTGTCGAGGATCACGTGGGTGCCCGCGGCGAGGGCTGGCTGGATGACGAGCCGGTCCTGCAGGGTGTACCAGGAGGCCAGGGCCAGCAGCCAGTAGTGGTCGCCGCATTCCTGGGCGACGCGGGCGTCGCGCCGGTAGACCAGCTCGTTGAGGCGGTCGAGGTAGGCGGACAGCTCCGGGTCCTGGGGGACGTCGGTGCTGTTCTTGCCGATGAGGACTGCCGTGTGGCCGGCGTCGCTGAGGGCCTGGTGCAGGCGGGCGGCGAGGGTGGACTTGCCGGCCCCGTCACCGCCGACGAAGGTGATCAGCTTCCCGGCTGCGGTGGTGGTCGGCGCGTTCGCCGTCATCGGGATTCTCCCAGGGTGTGGGTCGGGTTGGCGGTCAGGCGGCCGGTGATGATGGTGCTGATGCGGTCCACCAGGACGGCGCGCTGGCGCAGGACGTCGCTGTGACGCTCATTGGACAGGTCGGCGGGGTAGTGGGTGGCGAGGTTGTTGGAAATGACGTGGAGGTAACCGAATCTGATCCCCGCCTGGCGCGCCGCCGCTCCCATGGGTCCGATCTCCGGGTCGACGAAGGCGTACGAGGCGGTGTGCTGGACCAGCCAGTCGCGGTTCTCCAGCAGGATCGACGGGGAGGAGACGTGCAGGCCGCTGCGCACCCCGTCGTGGGCGGCGGCGTAGTCGCCGAAGAAGTCGTCCCAGCTCACCATCGCCCCGCGTACCAGGCTGGTGTTGCCGGTCGCCAGCCAGGCGTTCGGTTCGACGCCGGGGGTCAGCGAGCCGACCTTTCCGACGTAGACGACATCGCCTGCGCCGAGTTCGGCAAGGCGCGCGACGACCCGCCCGGCCACATCTCCCCAGATGCTGTGAAGGAACCCGAGGTAGACCACGCGACGGCCGGCGACTTCGGTGCGCTGCCACGTGTAGCCGGGTCCGCGGGTCCACACTCCGTTCTCGGGAGCGAGGTACTGAAGGCCCCAGCCGACGATCACCAGGTCGCCTTCCAGTTCCAGGTCGAGCGCGTCGAGCGCCGTTCGGCACTCCTCCTGCTCGGGCGGCTGATAGGTGACGGTGCCGGCGGGGCGGCCGGTCATGGCCAGGTACGTGGCGATGATCAGGGCGTAGTGCTGGACGTAGTCGGCTCCGGGGAACGCCTTGACGACGAGGTCACGGCCGTGGATCTCGGCGGTGGGCCGTTCGATGTTGAACAGCTTCCCGGTCTTCTCGTACCGGGAGATCACCGCCGTGCGGTCGTAGCCGCCGATGACGCGGATGCTGTCCCAGTCCTGGTCCTGGATGAGGTGGTGGACCTTGATCTCCAGGTAGCGCAGCAGCCTCGCGTGGGTCATAGTGTGCCCGGCCGGCTCGATCGGGGCGGCGCGCAGGAGTCCGGGGGTCGGGTCGGCGAGTAAGGGCGTCATCGGTGCTCCTCGGCGATCGTCACGGTGCTGCCGGCCGCCGCGCGAACGACGGAGATGTTCTTCCGGATGAGGTCGAACCGGTCTTCGGGGATCGGGCCGAGCTTCTCGATGCGGGGCGTGGAGGGCTTCTCGTACGGCCCTTCGGGCAGCAGGGCGACGCCCATCGCGCCGAGGATGACCGGGGCTGCGCCGTCCACGGAGGAGATCCACTCGTGCTCGCGCTGCTCGATCAGCTCCAGGTGCCCGGTCCGGCCCAGACCGAGCAGCCGGTAGATGAGCAGATCGTCGACCAGGCCGCGATCCTGCAGGTAGGCGGTCGCCAACCAGCGGGTGCGGCACAGTTGCTCGTCGGGATCCGGTCGACGCGAGGCCGGCAGGGCGATGGCCCCGGCCCAGCCGCTGGTCACGAAGGCGTCGTAGGTGCGCAGCCACTCGTCGTCGTCCGCGGCGTGCAGGACCGCGCACAGCCGAAATGCGTCGCCGGACAGCTTCCGGATCTCTCGCGCGGCCTTCTCGCTCGCCTTCAAGGTCGCGGTCCCGTCCCGCATGACGTCTGGCAGGATGATCTCCCTCGCGGACACCGCCAGCGCGGCTTCGACGAGGCTTTCCGCCGGCAGGGCGTAGCCGAGGTCGAAGAGCCCGTTGTCGATGATGATCTCGGCGCCGCGCTCGGCCTCGTGAGCGAAGAAGGCCCGGTAGCTCTCGTCGGACAGCACGTGCTGGGCGGCCACGTGGTGGACGCGGGCCGGCTCTTGGGCGACGAAGTTCTTCAGGTAGGCAGGCGGAGCGATGACGGAGAAGTCGATGCCCGCGGTGGTGATCACGACGCCCCCCACAGGCCGGTGGTGAGGGTGAGGAACTGCTGGGAAAGGACGGGGTCGGTGCCGAAGCGCCCGCCCGAGTGCACCGTGGTGGTGCGAGCCTCCTCCATCCGTACGCCCCGCATGCTCATGCACAGGTGCACGCCGCGCACGGCGACGGCGATGTTCTCGTGTCCGATCACGCCGTTGAGGTATTCGGCGACCTGGCGGGTGAAGCGTTCCTGAACCTGCAGTCGGCCGGCGAAGTGCTGGGCGATCCGCCCGAACTTCGACAGGCCCACCACCTCGCCATCCGGCACGTATCCAGCCGTGACCTGCAAGTTCATGGGCAGCATGTGGTGCTCGCAGAGCGACCACACGCTCATGCCGCCCACGATGACCAGCTGACCACCCAGCTGGGACTCGGTGAAGCAGGTGGCCGTTTCGGCGCCGTCCGGGGACAGGAAGGCTCTCCACCAGGCCGCGACGCGGTCCGGGGTGCCGGTCAGCCCCTCGCGGGCGGGGTTCTCGCCCAGCTCGACCAAGAGCTGGTGGATCAGGCCGGCGACCCGGCCGGTGTCGATGACCGCAGTGGGCCCGGCGACGGCAGCCGTCGGCGCCGCCGCAGGGCTGGCGATAGAGGTCGTCATGGGCGTCTCTCGTTTCCGGGGACTGGGGAACGGATGGGGCGTGGAGTCGCGTGCGGTCAGCGGCCTCGGGCGTCCGCGAAGGCCAACACGTGAAGGCGGGTGGTGAAGTGCCAGTGCCGGGCCGCGACCCCGTCCGCGAGGACCCGGGTAGTCGCGGTGATCACCTCGGGGGTGGTGCCCTCCGGCATCACCCACACCGGCGCGAGCCGGTGGGCGTCGACCAGCTCGGCGATCCGGTCGAGGTCGTCCACCGTGGAAGCGACGAACTTGAACGCCGCCCGCCCGGAGGCCACAAACGCCTCCAGCGCGGCTGGCACGATGCTCTTGGTCTCCTTCACGCCGAAGCTGGCAAGCTTGGGCGAGACGTTGAACCGGACCCCGTCGGCCACCAGCTCGGGGGTGGGCGCGATGGTGCCGTTCGTCTCGAACTCGATCCGCTTGCCGGCTGCTATCAGTCCCCGGACGAGAGGCACCAGTCGCGCCTGCTGGATCAACGGCTCGCCGCCGGTGATCACGACCAGCTCGACCGGTGAAGACGTGGCCCAGGCCACCAGGCCCGCGACGGATTGCCTCGTCGACTCCTCGTGCGGGTCGAAACGAGACCAGTCCCAGGTGTACTTCGTGTCGCATCTCGTGCAAGTGAGGTTGCACCGGGACAGGCGGATGAACAGGGCCGGGTGTCCGCAGCTTGGGCCCTCGCCCTGAAACGTCGGCACCTCGGTACCGAAGCACTCCGCGACGATCAGGGATTCGCCTTCGGCAGCTTCCGGTTCGAGGTTGAGCGGCTTGGTTGTGGTCATTGGCCCACCACATCGAAGCGGGCCCAGCTGCTTGCGGTCTCGCGGACTAGGACGGCGACAAGGCGGCCGGGGATCTCCGACTGGAGGTTTTGAACGAACCAGCCAGCCAGGAACTGGGCCAGGCGCTCCGAGGTGGGCTCGAAGGGCAGGATCTCGTGCAGGTTGTGGTGGTCGAGCTCGGTGTCCAGGAACGACTTGAACGGGGCGAGCGCACCGAAGTCCGTGACAAAGCCGGGATCCTCCAGCGCGGATGCAGTGAGGATGACCTCAACCTCGTAGCTGTGCCCGTGCTGGCGGGAGCACTTGTGCTCATGCGGCAGCCGGGGAAGCCGATGGCCAGCCTCGAAGGCGAACTTCTTACCGATGGTGAAATTGCCGGGCGGTAGTGGAACAGCAGTGAAGCCCATTCGATTTCTCCGAGAGGTGAGGGTGTGGCTGATTCGGGCGGGGTGGGGCAGCCGCCTCTTCAGGCGGCTACGGGCTGTGCCCCCAGGTGGTTCTTCGCGGCCTTGTCCAGCACCTTGGTGAAGTGCTCGGCGCGCTCGTCGCCCTCGGCCTCCTGAGCGCGGAGGCCCCCGAAACGGGCCCAGTACCGCCGGCAGACGTCCCTCTCCAGCAGCTTCGAGGCGTAGAACGGCAGACGCCCGTCCCGGACGAAGCCGAGGCGGTCGCGCAGGCTGAGCATGCAGATGAGCTGGTTGGCCTTCAGCAGCTGCATGTACTCCTCGACATCCAGGTCCTCGGGCGTCCAGAGCTTGGCGAGGTCAGGGTTGGCGGACATCTGCGTCAGCCAGTCGAGTTGGTTGCGCGCGACGGTCGCCTCATTGCGTTCGGCCTGGTGCCGCGCGTCCTGCCTCAGCCGGGCGGCTCCGACCACGACGGTGGCGAGGGAAACCGCGGCGCCGGCAGCGAGGACGGCGGTGGTGAGCCTCATGCTTTAACGGTCCTTTCACGCAAAGTGATCTGGGGCGAGGGCGGGTCTGTGGAAGCCTGCGGGGCTCGCTGCGTCATGCGACCCCCGCTAGCACGACGGCCGGTGAGCCGCCGTCAATGTGATCCAGGGCGTACCGGCGGCGCACAGTGTCCAAAGCGACGGCGATCGGCGGCAGTCCGACGGCGGCCCTTCGCTGGTCCAGCAACTGCGGCGCACGCAGTGGGCACAGCTCCACCCCTGCTGCGCTGAGGACGAGTTGCGTCCCGAACTCTTGGGGTCGCCCGCTGTTGACCAGGGCGCGGTCGTGAAGGTGGGCCCAGTGCTGGATGCGCGCATCGCCGTCCTGGACCGCACGTTTCAAAAGGGTGGTGGCCGCCCGCTGGAAGTCGGGTTCGTCGTCGGCGTGCAGAGCGATGCTCCAGGCGGCACGTGCTGCGTCGGGGCCCACGAGACGGTGGCCGGGCCAGTCATGTTCGGCCAGGATGCGGCGCAGCACTTTGGTGTCGGCGTGCTCAGCGTGACGGTCCTGGCCGAGGTGGACGGCGTCGAGCTGGTTGCGTACGCGTCTTGCCCGGCGTGCTGCCGACTGTGCGGCGCGGGCGATGAGTTCGCGGGCGAGGTCCGGCCGCAGCGGTTCCGCGGTCCTCACGCGATACTCCGCTGGTCGGCGGCGGACTGCGGCTCGTGGACCTGGCAGCCGATGAGCGCGCTCAGCCCAGGCCGAAGCTCGGCGGTGAGTTCGAGGCGCGCGACTCGTTCATGGTGCTGTCCGGTGCCCGATCCACGGACGTCCCAGCCCATGTCGGTGAGCCGACGAAGGAATGTGGCGATCGGATCGACGTCGAGAGGATGGCGGGCCATGGCCTCGGCCCGCACAAGCGGTACCTCGAGCCGGGCGGCGAAGTCGGAGGCCCACAGAGTGATCAGCCGGACGGTGTCATCGGAGTGACCGGGCAGGGTGTGGACGCAGTCCAGGAAGAGGCACGGGCCTTCGCCCCATCCGAGGTCGGGCCCGCGTTGCGGGATCATGCAGGCCAGCAGCAGCCCGTCCTCGAACAGTCCAGCCGGCTTCACCTGCGGGGCGCGGAACAGGGCCGGGATATCGGACCGGGCGGGTGTAGGCACGCCGCGCATCGCGAGCCAGCGCTGACGGTCCTGGACGAGGGCCGCGGCCTCGTCCCGTTCGGCGTCGGTGCGCAACGACCGCATCTCGTACACGGCCGGTAACCCTGTCGCGCACTGGCTTCGAGACGCGGGGGAGGACTCGATGGCCGTAGAAGCGGGTGAGGCATTCACTGGCTAGCTCCGCTCTCCATCGTGGTGACCCGCCTGGCGCCCAGCAGGCCCCACGCGTGGGCCCAGACGACAAGTTGGGTGGTGTTGGCCGCCCCGGTCTTGTCGAGCAGTTCGTCATGTGCGGCTCGCACGTCGGCGGGCGCGATCTTGGCTATGGCAGCAATGTCGCTGGGATTGCTGTGCTCAGCGACCGCCCGCAGCAACAGTTGCTGCTCTGGACTGAGTTCCAACATTGGCCTGTCCGTTGCGGGCGGAGCGACCTGCCGGGCGCTGCACAGGAAGTGCACGATCACCGGGGGCTTGCAGCGGGGCGGGCAGTGGAGGCTCTCCCGGATGTCGCGTACGTACTGGCGGACGGTCACGGCCGACAGCCCGGTCCTCGCGGCGATCTCTTGAGGGCCGAGGCCGTCCACGAGGTGCTGGGCGACGCGCTGCTGGGTCGGGGTCAGGGGGGTGATCGGTGCGCTGGTCGTCATGCGCGGGGTCACGGGTGTCTCTTTCGCGGCTGGGTTGAGGGATATCGGGTGGGGTGTCGCCGGACCCCGCGGGGGCCGGGGGCCGGCGACACGGGCCCGTGCGCGGCGGTCTGGATTCACGGGGCGCCGCACACGGGGGCTCATGCGGCTGTCGGGTCGGGGCGGGCCCACGCCGCTTCGGCGGCGACACGTTCTGACCACTGGATGTGGGCCTCGTCGAAGGCGGCGTCGGCGAGGCGTATGCGCTGGACTTCGCCGGTTCCGGCCGGTGGGTAGGTGAACTGGATGTCGCGCCACAGGCGCTGGAGGATGTAGTCGCCGTTGAGGGCGTGGGCGCCGTGCAGCTCCATGGCGTCCTGGGTTGACTGCATCGCCCACTGGTGGCCGAGGTACTTGGCGTTGATCAGGTCGGTGTCGCAGGGCAGGCCCTGGTCGAGGAGGTGCACGGACTGATAGGCCAGGATTCGCCCGGCGCGCAGGCGGGCCTCCATGTCACCGATGCGGTCCCGCAGAACCGGCAGATCGGAGAGGGCGCCTCGGTAGCGGGAGCGCGCCTTGAGGTAAGCGGTCGAGGCGGCCACGACTGCCTCGTGTATTCCCAGGCTGACTGCGGCCAGGTTGGGACGGCCGTACAGGATGCTGCTGCTCTGCGCTACGCCCAGCCCCTGGCCGATCTCTCCGACCACGTTTTCCTCGGGGACGTGGACGTGATCGAGGTCGAGGCGGCCGGCGGAGAAGCCGTGCAGGCCGAGGCCGGGACGGTGGTCGGCGACTGAGAGCCCTCGGTGCTTGGATTCGACCATGAACGCGGTCAGCGCCTGGGAGGTGCTCACGCCTGCCTTGGCGGTCCGGGCGACCACGAGGTGGGCTCCCGCGAGGTGGCTATTCCCGATGTGGATCTTGCTGCCGGTGATCACCCATTGGTTGCCGACGTGCTCGGCGATGGTCTCGATGCCGCCGATGTGCCCGCCGGCTCGCGGTTCGGTCACGGCGATCGACAAGAGCAGTGAACCGTCCGCTACGCGGGGCAGCCAGCGGCCCTTCTGCTCGTAGGTGGCGAAGTGCAGCAGGGCGCCGACGGGGATCAGCGTGGCCTGGAGGATGGCCGCCGCAGCCGCCGAGACGCGGGCAATGCGGTGGACGAGGATGGTCTTGGCCACGTGTCCGGCGCCCAGCCCGCCGAAGGAGGACGGGACGGTGACGGCGAACCAGCGTCGTGCGGCCATCAGGTCGGCGACCTTGCGCTCCACCCTGCCGGGGGCGGCCTCCATGCGTGCGGTGCGCGGCGCGATGTGCTCGGCCGCGAAGGCGTCCGCCTCGTCCCACAGCAGTTCGTGGCGGGCGGTGAGATAGGGGCGCAGCGCCGGCGGCGGCGTGGTGGGTGTGGCGGGCATGGTCGTCTCCCTCTCCCTGGATGAAGGTCGCACGGTGGAGCGGCCGGGGATCGCCTGCGGCTCCCGGGTGGGGGGTCGTGGAACGGACTAGCGGACGGGCGCGCGGGCGATGTGGTCCATCACCCGGACGCCGGCGTTGACGACGATGTCTCTCAGCCGTCGGGCCTCGCTCAGGGGCCGCTTCTCGGGGTCGATGACGCACACCGTGCCCAGCACGGTGCCGCTGTCGTGGATGAGCGGGGCACCGAAGTAGGAGCGGATCCCGACCGCGTCGACCACGGGGTTGCCGCTGAAGCGCGGGCTGGCGTGCACGTCGTGCAGCGGAAGCGCCTTCTTGCGGGCTATGACCTCCGGGCACCAGCCGTGGTCGCGGCTCATGGTGCGGCCGACGATGACGTACCCGCTGTCCGCGGGCGGCTGGTGCAGCCCGACGAAGGTCTGCTCCTCCAGGAAGAGGTTGACGAAGCCGTACAGGAACCCGGCTCGTGTGGCCATGTCGCGGGCCAGTTCGTCGAAGTCCTCGCTGGCAGCGGTGGGCACGCCTAGGCGATCCAGCAGCTCATACCGCTGCGCCAGCTCGGTCGCCTGCTGGGCCTGCGGGACGGGGACGGCGGCGCCGGCGGGGAGGGATGGCCCATGGGTGACGTCCCGCATGGTGCGTCGCGGCAGCGACTGCGTGAGGGGGGCGATCTGCCGTGCGCGGTAGGGATCGTTGGGCTGATACGACATCAGGCGTCCTGAAAGGTGGTAGTGGATGCGGGGCGAGCGGGGCTTGCCGATGCGCTCTTCAAGGCGTGGCCAACGAGGGTCAGCAGGACGCCAGCGACGTGGTTCGGATCGCGAGCGTCGCAGGTGACCACCGGCACAGAGGCGGGCAGTTCGAGGGCGGTGCGGACCTCTTCGGGGTGGTAGCGATGTGCTCCGTCGAACTGGTTCACCGCGACGACGAAGGGCAGGCCGATGTCCTCGAAGAAGCCGACGGGGGTGAAGCTGCTTTCCAGGCGGCGGGTGTCGACCAGGACGACCGCGCCGACGGCTCCGCGACAAAGGTCGTACCAGAGGTCGACGAACCGGTCCTGGCCGGGCGTGCCGAACAGGAACAATTCCAGGGGCACGGGCGCGTCGGGCAGGTTGAGGCGACCGAAGTCGAAGGCGACCGTGGTGGTCTGCTTGGCCTCGACGCCCGCCAGGCTGTCCACGTCCGCGCTCGCCTCGGTCAGGTACTCCTCCGTGCTCAGCGGCGTGATCTCACTGACGGCACCCACGGCGGTGGTCTTGCCCGCGCCGAAACCGCCAGCGATCACGACCTTCAGCACGGTCGGTGCGCCGGCACGCGGGCGCGACGACGGCCGCAGCACCACGGCCGGGTCACCCGGCCTGGGGGTAGGCGATGGCATCGGGCCACTTCCTCTTCAGGCCGGCAGATAGGGCCGCCAGCAGTTGTGCAGAGGGACGTGCATGCGCGTCGGACGCGGCATAGGCGGTGACAGGGACGACCAGGGCGTCGGCGTCCAGGAGGTCGGAGATGAGGATCTTGACGGCGGTTACGGGACGGCCGAGTCGGCCCGCCAGCTCGGTCACCGAACGCCGGTGCTCCCGGCACAGGGCGAGGATCTCTGCGCATTCCTCGGCCTGGCCCGGGCCGAGCCGCCCGGGTCCGGCATCCAGCACCGTGTCCAGGCCGAGCAGATGCCGTGGCCGGGTGCGACCGCGCGTCAGGGTGTAAGTCCGCACGAACGTCGAATCCTCGGCCGCGCTGCCGGGTGCGGTCACCGGACCTCATCACCCGTGCCGACGCGGACGGGGATCTGCATGTAGGGGGCGAACTTCTGCACCAGGCGCCCCATCTCGAACCCGACGGTGCCGGCATCGGCGTCCATGGTCGCGATCACCGCGAGGACCGTGTCCACCACGCCCCGTTCGTTGCCGGGATGGCCCTCGAAGGCCGCGCTGCGACCGGAGCCCTGGACGAAGATCAGACAGTCGTCTCGCTCGATGACGACCTGCCTCGCCGGCCTCTTCTTGTGGGTGGGACCGGTGATGTTCGCCGCGAGTGAGGCCACTCCGCTGATGGCGGCCGACAGTTCGTCCGCCCAGTCCTTGTCGACGTCGCTGTCCAGCAGCCGTAGTCCGTCCCGCGAGAGCAGGACGGCGTGCGTGACGCCCGTCGTGTCGGAGGCGAACTGCCGCAGCAGCCACGCCATGTTGTCCCGCTGTCCGCTTGCCGTTGTCTCGGTTGCGGGTGCGTCGCCGGTCACGTTGTTCATCGCGGGGTGGGTGCTCATAGGGATCGCTCCAGAAGGGGGGAAGGGCCAGCGGATGTAACGGCCACCGGGAACGTGGAGGGACGAGGTTCAGGGACTGGGGTGCTCTGTCGAAGCGGTGGGAGAACCGGCTTGCCCGCCGGCCTGGATGCCGGTGCGGAAGGCGGCTGCGAGCCCTGGCGTCGCCGCGGTCACGGGGGCTTGCTCCCGCTCGTGTGGCGGATGGAACGTGCCGGCCTGGCGTCTACGCGTGGGAAGGGCGGGCGCATCAGCAGAGTGACCTGCCTGTGCGGCTTCCGGCGCCCCTGCGGTACCGGGGCGTGGGACCTGCCCCGGCCTCGGGGTGGCTGGAGTCGCTGCAACCTGCTGCGGTGGCGGCGCCAAGGGGCGGGCATCCTGGGGCGGCGCGCTCGCATCGTCGACGAAGGGAATCGCTACTAGGAGCCGTGCCGGGATGACCACCAGGGCGGTGGTGCCTCCCGTCACGTTCTCCTGCAGGAGAACGGACAGCCCGTGCGACTGGGCGATCTTCGCGGCGACCAGCAAGCCGAGCTGCCCCGCTCGCACCTGGCCGCTGACGTCGACCTCGTCGGGGGCCTGGAGCAGGTGGTTCATCTGCGCCCGCGTCTGCGGATGCATGGGGATGGCCCGGTCCTCGACCTCGACCGCCAGCCCGTTCGCCACCCGCTGCGCACGCACCATCACCTTCGTAGCCGGATCGGAACACTCACAGGCGTTCTCGATCAGCTCAGCCAGCAGGTGCGTCAGGTCCGGCCCCACATGGCCGGGAAGACCCACCTCCGCGCCCACGGACCCGGCCGCTACCGCCACCCGCGGATACTGCACGACCTCGGAGACCGCGCCGCGTAGCACGCTCTTGACGGGAACGGGCCGACGCACGCTGCGCAGGGACTGCCCGCCCAGCACCGCCGTGCTCTCGACCTGGCGACGCATCCGCGTCACGAGGTGATCGATCTCGAAGATCTTGGCCAGCAGCTCCGGGTCGTCGGTCAGCATCTCCAGCTGGCTCAGTGCCTCAAGCGCCTTGCCGACCAGCGCGTGCTCGCGCATGGCCAGGCGACGCAGCACTTCCAGGAGGACGACGGACTGGGACTCGTCGTGCACCCGTATCAACGACGCGACGGCCCGCACTTGGAGAGCACTCAACGCCTTGTCAATCTCGGCGTCAGGGCTGGCACGTGGCGCCTGCAGGTCCGGCAGCGGCGGGCGTCCCCCGCGGCACAGCTCGTCCGCCGACCACTGCACCGACTTCTCGATGGCCGCGGCTGCCCCTGCGATTGCTGCCAGTGCCGTTGCCCGGGCCTCCTCCGCCGCTGCCTGTATGGCTCCTGCGGCCGTTCGCGCTCCGCGAGCCGCCATCGTGGCGACGCCCGCGAGTCCGCAGATCAGGCCGGCCAGGAGCCAGCCGGGGCCCACCGCGGACACCGACCAGAGGGTGAAGGCGGCACCCAGCAGGGCGGCAAGGAGCACTAGGGGCAGTGCGACGGCGCGGTGGACACGGTGCAGGGTGAACGCGTTGATCGGAGGCCGCCGTCGGCGATGGCCGGTGGCGGCCGGCCGTGCCGAAAAGGCGCTGTCAGGCATGGGAATCCTCGTCAGGGTGGGGGTGGCTAGGCGTGCTGCAGCGTCAGGTCTGCGCAGGTCTTGTGTGTGCTGCGTGCGGTCGAGCAGGGTGACGGAAACGCGACCGCGCCGCGGTGGGAGGACTGCGTCGCCAGGAGTTGAAGCAGCCGGGCGCTCTGGATCAGGCCCATGTGGCTGAATGCCTGCGGGAAGTTGCCGAGCTGGCGCTGCTGGACGGGGTCGTACTCCTCGGCCAGGAGGCCGAGGTCGTTGCGCAGTGCGAGGAGGCGTTCGAACAGGGCGTGGGCCTCGTCGAGGCGGCCGGTCAGGGCCAGGGCGTCTACGAGCCAGAAGGAGCAGAGGACGAATGTGCCCTCGTCTCCGCTCAGGCCGTCCACCCCGGTGTGGTCGCCGATGGTCGGGTAACGGCGCACAAGCCCGTCAGACGTGGAGAGTTCACGGCGCACTGCGTCCACGGTGCCGATGACGCGCGGGTCGTTCGGCGGCAGGAAGCCAACGCGGGGGATCAGCAGCGTGGCGGCGTCGAGTTCCTTGGAACCGTAGGACTGGGTAAAGGTGTTGCGCACCGGATCGAAGCCCCTGGTGCAGACCTCGTGGTGGATCGTCGTCCGCAGCTCGACCAGGGGGGCCAGGTCCATGTCGAGCGCGCCGGCTTCGGCCAGGCGGATGGTGCGGTCGATCGCCACCCAGGCCATCACCTTGGAGTGGACGAAGTGCTGGCGTGCCCCGCGGATCTCCCAGATCCCCTCGTCGGGCTCCCGCCAGCGCTGTGCCAGGTGCTCGACGAGCCGCTGGTGCAGGACCGCGGTGTCGGCACAGTGGGCCACACCGCTCTCGTGCGCGAGGTACAGGGTCTCGATCACCTCGCCGTACACGTCGAGCTGGAGCTGGTCCGCCGCCCCGTTCCCGACCCGCACCGGCGTCGAGCCCTCATACCCGGGCAGCCAGGGCAACTCCCGTTCCCGAAGATCACGCTCTCCGGTGATCGCGTACATGATCTGCAGGTTCTCTGGGTCGCCGGCCACGGAACGCAGAAGCCAGCGCCGCCATGCCTGCGCCTCCTGCCGGTAGCCGGTCTCCAGTAACGCGGCCAGGGTCGTAGCGGCGTCGCGCAGCCAGGTGAAGCGGTAGTCCCAATTGCGTCGGCCGCCGATCTCCTCGGGCAGCGAGGTGGTCGGCGCGGCGACGATCCCGCCGCTCGGGTGGTAGGTCAGTGCCTTCAGCGCGATCAAGGAACGGACCACGGCCTCACGGTAGGGGCCGTCGTAGGTGCACTGCTGCGTCCAGTCTTGCCAGAAGGCGAGCGTCTCGGTGAGCGCCGCGTGCGGGTCGGGGATCTCCGGAGCCGGTGCGTGGGACGGGCACCAGCTGAGCACGAACGCCACGCTCTGCCCGGCGCGGATGGCAAAGGCACTGACGACGACCCCGTCCTTCTCCGCCTGCGGGACGCAGGTGTCGAGCCACAGTGCGTCCGCGCCGGCTTCCGCGACCATGCGCCCATCGGCCTCGTGGATCCACGGGCTGACGCTGCCGTATCCCGGCCGCGGACGCATGGCCGAAACCATTGCCACCTCACCGGCCAGACCCTCGACGATCCGGATCACCTGCGGTGCCCCGTCGCGAGGCGGCATGAAGTCCAGGACGCGGACCGACCCGGCCGGCGTGCGCCAGATCGATTCGAGGACGAGCGTGTCACCGCGGTACCGGCGCTCGGCGACCGCTCCGGGCCCGGAGGGGCCAGGCGCGGCCGGGGCGATCTGCCAGGTGCCGTGCTTGTGCGTGCCGAGCAGGCCGGCGAAGACGGCCGACGAGTCGAACCGGGGCAGGCACAGCCAGTCGATCGAACCGTCGTCGCAGACGTGGGCACTGGTCTGCATGTCGCCGATCAGGCCGTACTGCTCGATGCGCGGGAGGCGTTTCATCGTGTGGGTCTCCGTAGTCCCCGTGGACCCGGGGGTGGCTTCGGGGCCGCCGGGGCGGCCGGGAAGTGTCGGTGAGAGAGGCACGGTGGTTACCGGTCCGGGGGAGGTCTGTTCTGCCTCGGCCGGGGATCCACGTCCCGTGGAGCAATGCGGCCGGTTACTCGCTCACCACGAAGAGCCAGCCACGCCATGGGACCGAGAATCAGCGCGATCAGAACTGCCCCGGCGGCGGTCATGTCCGGGGCACCGACGCGGCCAGAACCACGCACGCGAGGGCGAGAGCGAAGACCGCGCCGCGCAGCACGTTGATCGGCGGCTTCCACCAGCGCCGTCTCTGGACCGACTTCGCAGGGGCCACGTCGTGGGCCTGCACGGCAGCGATAAGGTCTTGGGTCGCTTCGGCCAGCCTGACCAGATGAACCCTGCTGGGCATGTAGCCATCGGGGAGGCCGCCCGAACAGAGCTGCTGCGCACGGAGCAGGGCCGGCTCTTGCGAAGGCGTCAGAGCTCCGAGCTGGCTGACGTGTCCTCGCAGCCGCAGTGCGAGGTCTTCCACATCGGCGGCAGTATCGGGTAACGGCGAGTCCTCGCCCAGCACGAGCGCCACCGTTTCCGTCGCCGAGGCCGCCGGGGCACGTCGCAGGATGGGCTCACCAAGGGCGTGGCTTCTCCTTCCTTGATCACTGAGTTGGCACGCCCGGCGAAGGGCCAGCGAGGGACGCATGACGCAACTCCTAGGTGAATCAAGCCAACTTGAGCGAGGAACGCTGTGCACCGCAGGCAACTGACGTGCAAGGTGAGTGATCCTGCGGCTACGTTGAGCGAACCGCGAATCCCTGTCAGGGGGTATGCCTACGCGGCCCTCAAGGCCGTCAAAGGCGTCAAAGATCATTTCGGAACCGAGGGGCAGTACATGGCCCGTGAGAGAAACGTCGCCCTTGCCGCGCTCCTGCGCGAAGCGGGCTGGTCCCAGCCCCAAGCAGCCGCCGCGGTCGCTCGCGTTGCCGCGGAGAGCGGTGTACGCGAACTGGAGGCTATTTCCCGCTCCCACATCGCCATGTGGGTCCAGGGCACGAAGCCCAGTGGACGAGCGCCTCATATCCTGCGTGAGACGCTGTCCCGCAGGCTCGGCCGACGCCTCACCCTCGCTGACCTCGGACTGGAAGATGGGCCGACAGGATCCACTGACAGTAGTTCTGACTGGAGCGTCGACCCTCTGACCGTGCTGGCCGAGCTGGGAAGCGACGATCTGGACATGCACCGACGCAAGCTGTTGGCTACCACCGCGTACTCGGCCGCCGGCCTCGTCCTGCCTGCCGCTCCATGGTGGGCAGCCGCCCCGGCCGCGGCGGCCTCGCGCCCTGCAGTCTCCTCCCGGCTGGTGACTCAGGCTGACATCGACGATGTCCGCAAACTGACCACCTTCTACTCCGCGAGGGACCAGCAGCGCGGTGGAGCCTCGGGGCGCTCGGCCCTGGCCGGCCATCTTCGCGACGAAGCGGTGCCGCTCCTGGGCAGCAGGTTCCGAATGGAACAGCACCGCCGGGATACGTACTCGGCCGTGGCAGAGATGACCTACCTCGCCGGCTGGATGGCCTTCGACGCCTCCGAGCATCGGACCGCCCAGCGCTACCTCACCCTCGCCGCACGCATTGCGGCCGAAGCCGCAGACGGACCGCTGGGCGGCCACATCCTGCGTGCCCTCGCCCATCAAGCAGTCGACCTCGGGCACCCACGCAGAGCGCTCGACCTGGCCGACGCCTCCATGTCCCGCACCCACTACGGCCAGGCCAGCTCGCGGGAGAAGGCCCTGCTCGCGGTAGTCCATGCCCGCGCCCTGGCCGCCGGCGGCGACCGCCGCGGCACTCTCGCGGCCATCAGTCGCGCGGAGAGGGACCTCGCACGTGCCGATAACGAGGATGCCCCCGACCGCGTCAGCTTCTTCCAGGAAGCCTCCCTCGCCCACGAGACTGCGTGTGCCTTGCGGGACCTGGGAAATCCTCTCGACGCGGAGTTGCATTTCCAGCGCAGCGTCGCCACCCGCCGGCGGCAGCAGTATGCCCGTACCCACAGTGTGACCCTCGGCTACCTCGGTGCTGTCCAGGTCCAGCAGGGACGCCTCGATGAGGCATGTGGTACCTGGGGACAAGCACTTGACGCCATGGCTGGCGTCCAGTCCGGCCGCGCCCGCGACGTCATCGTCCGCATGCAGAGCGACCTCTCGCCTGTGCGGCAACGTGGTGGCCGCCACGTCGCCGAACTGGACCGCCGGGCGCGGGAAATGCTGCGCGCCATAGGCTGACCACAGGGCACGTCCGCAGCTATTGACGGCAGCTGCTGAACACGCAACCCCGTTAGAGAGGAACGAGCGCCGATGGCAACGTACGAGGTCGAATCGATCGCAACGGTGGTCGGGGGCCACACCCGCGTTCAGGACGATTACCAGGGCGGAGTCGAGTCGGTCATCCGACTCAACGAGGCGTACCCCCTTGAGACGCTGCAGGGAATCGAAGAGTTTTCCCACCTGACGGTGACCTGGCTCTTCCACCTGGCGCGACCGGAAGACGTCCAGCTCCACGCACGCAGCCCCCGCGGGAATCCGGACTGGCCGTCGACCGGTACCTTCGTCCACCGCAACCATCGGCGTCCCAATCAACTGGCGATCAGCTACCCGCGGCTGCTCGAGGTCGAGGGACGGGACCTGTTGGTCACCGATCTCGATGCTGTAGACGGAACGCCCGTGATCGACTTGGCACCGTACTTCGAACAGATGGGGCCTCGTGGCCCGATCCGTCAGCCCGCCTGGCCCGGCGAGATGCTCGAACCGAATTACTGGGCGAAGGCAAGCGAACGGCCCTCGGAGCGCCCTGTGTGACAGAAGCGACTGAGCTGCCCGGCTTGCCATTTGCATCGTCGGCAACCAACTGGAGGTCTGGCTCAAGCTGCAGCCCTCGCGTCTTGGAACTCACACCACGTCTCCTCGCCGCTGCTCTCCCATGCGTCTGAGATCGCATCGACCAGCCGGATCCCGCGCCCCGATTCACCGTCGGGTCCGGCTTCCTTGAGCACAGCGGGCGCCGGGTTGTGGTCGGTTACCGAGACACGCACCACGTCGACGCCCACCGTGATGCGGAGCACGACTTCGCCCTCACCGTGGACTACGGCGTTGGTGACCAGCTCCGAGACGGCCAGTACGACGAGCCCCGCCACCGGCTCCGAAACACGGCACCGCCGCAGGAACGCCCTGGCTATGCGCCGCATCTCCCCGACCTTCGCGAGGTCGGGGAGAAGGGCCGCCTGACAGGCATGGGATGCCGCCGGTACCTCTGCCCTCGCCCATGCGCCGGGCTCGTCTTCCTGAACCGGCCTGACGCATGACGCGCCTGCTGTAGCCGCACAGCTACGGATGCCCCCGCCGGGCGGGGCCGCCTCTTGGAGCCTGGTCATGTGGGCTATGGCACCGCGCGGCGACGCCGTCGACCAGGGGAATCCAGAGGGGGAAAAATATGTCAAGGGGGAAACTGTAGGGGGGAATTGAGGCCATGATTGGATTCCGCCCACCAACAGAGGTCACACTCATGCCAGACCCGTTCGCCGACCTGCTCCTCCGGCTTCGGCAGGAGGCGGGCCGGACTCAGGAGGAGCAGGCGGAGGCGATCAACGCTGTCTCCGGCCGGGACACCATGACCCGCCGAGAGATCAGCCGTTATGAGAACTTCGAGAACATTCCTACCAACCACACGATCGGCCACATCGCGGCGGCCTGCGGTGTCCCCTTCGAGGAACTACAGCGAGAGGCCAAGGCCGCCCGCGCTCGGAAGAGAAAGGGGCATGCCGATGCAGGGGAGGAGCAAGACGCCGTGAAGCGTCGCACGCTCCTGGGTAGCGCCACCATCGGCGTGAGCGTGGCCGCCGAGCCCTGGGGGCGCCTCGCCTTCGCCCTCAGCAAGGGGGCCAAGATCGATTCGCCCGCTGCCGCCGCGCTCATCGACCGAGCCGCTGAACTGCACGTCCAGGAACTTAACCTCAGCGCGCGGCGGCTACAAAAAACGGTCGAGTCGCATCTTGACGCGATCACTGCGGCCCTGCCTCGTGCAGGCGATCACGAAGGCGCTCTCACCATCGCCGCCGGAGAAACCGCCGCTCTGGCCGGTTGGGTGGCCTGGGACCTGGGGGAGCACGACAAAGCCAACGCCTACTACAAAGTCACGTCGCAGTGCGCGGCGGCTGCCGGGCATCCTCCACTCCGAGCCCTGGCCCTGACCTACAGCAGCTACGGCGCTTTGACGCCAAAGGCGAAGATGGAGTTCCTCTCCCAAGCCGCCAACGACGTGCGCGGCCACGGTAACGCTACTGCTGCCGCCTGGGTTCTCGGTAGGCATGCGGAAGAAGCTGCGGCGGCCGGCGACGAGGTGGGGGCGCTCCGGGCGTTAGACCGAGCGCGCTTCGCTTACGATTTCGCGGACCACGCCAGCGAGCAGGCATGGGTCAGGTTCGTGACCCCATACCGCATGGACTCGTTGGCCCTGTCCGTGTACGGCCAGCTGAGGCGTCCCGAGCTCACGTCCACAGCTGATACCGCGGTCGACCGCCTCGGAGACGGACTACCGGACGGGGGCGTCGTGGTCCTCGGTGATCTCGCTTCGGCCCTACTGCGTGGGGGTGACGTCGACCAAGGCGTCTACGTGGCACGCCAGTTTGCTGCGGCGGCACAGGCCAAGCCCAACACCATGGGCAAGGAGCGGGCGGCGGCTATTGCAGCGTTGCTTCCTGACAGCGAACACGAACTTGCCGTTCATTTCCGGCGGTTCGCATCCTGATCCACCTCGGGTGGCACGCGGCACGCCCAGGGCGCCAACGCCGCCGACGCCCGGCCCGTGGCTCCTCAGTCCGATTCCGTCTCCTCGAAGACCCAGGACAGGTACGCCTCCGACCCGCCGGTTACGGGCAGAGTGATCCATTGGGGGACCTCGTACGAGTGCTTCTCGTGCACCCACGCTTCTAGCGCGGGTAGACGGTCCGTCGTAGTCATATACGAGATGCGCCACTCCCGCGCCGCCTCGACCTTCCCCTTCCACCAGTAGAAGGCGGTGATTGGCGCATCAATGTGAACTCCCGCTGCAAGCTTGCTCTCGACCGCACCTCGGGCCAGCATCGTCGCCTGCCCCTCGTCGCCGCTGGTCGTCTGCGCAATCACAATATCGTGGGCCATGCAACTACCTCTCCAGCTTGGGTACCGCGACCCTACCCAGCCGTCCAGGGCACACCGAAAGCTGGTAGCCACCCCTCAAGGCGAGTGAGGCTCGACCACGTGCCTGTACCAGTCAGGTGCCGGTGGGCGGGCCATGCGGGGTGGCGCGTCGCTTCGGCACCGCGGTGGCAGGTTCTCATCAACGAGGTCGTGCGGCTGCATGAGGCAGGCGCCGGGGCTCGTGCGCTTCACAAGCCCACGACAGGAGGATTTGCTGGCTGTCGGCGGCCATTCGCTCACGGCAGACGAGAAATAGGACCACAGGACTGGATACCTCCGTCCGGACCATGTCAACGTACAACGTCCCGGAAAACACCAGGCCAGGATGTGCAGATGGTCCACTGCGGCTCGGGTTGCGAAATGCCTTGGAATCCTGCACCCGTTTGACTGCCTTGCTGGCAGGGCTCCTACTTGGGGAGGTCCGCCTGTCTGATCCCGCTATTCGATCCGCTCACTTCACTGCACCCGCTCTTTATACCCGCGGCGCGTCTGAACGCCTGGTACAGCCAGGCAGCCGGCGACTACCGGACCCTTTCCGCCGAGCTGTACGTCTGCCTTTGCGTGGCTGGCCTGTTCGGCGAGGACCTGTTGCAACCCGGCTATCGCAGCGTCAGTGCCGCCCTCGCATACCGTGCGGCACGTCTTGGCGCCGCAACACGGCAAGTGGCACTCGCCATCAGGACGAGCGACTCGCTGCCCGGAATCTCGACCGCCTCACCGATGACGGTCTGCTCGTGCTCGCCACGGACGGCGCGCACCTGGTTGCGCGTCGGCTGGCCCTGGCTGCGGCGAGCCTAAGCCGATGGTGCCTTCGTGATGCGGTGCGCAACATAGACGACGATCGCCGGTTAGCAAAACCGGCGATCGTGAGGTTCCTTGAGGACGTTCGCATGCGCGGCTGTGCTTGGCGGCGGAGCTGCAGCGAACTCAGCAGCCCGTGAAACGGAATGGCACTGGTCTGGTGCCAGCCAGATGATCCGGCGCCCTGCTCGTGCAGGTCCCCTTGAAGGAGAGTGAGTACCCCCTGTCCGTTCCGATCAAGAAGCTTCCACCCAACTCCAGGGGACAGGTGCGCTACCGGTTCGTAGTCGACGTAGGCATCGACCCTGCCACCGGGAGGCGCAAACAGCTGACTCGTACGTTCGCCACTCTCAAGGAGGCGAAGGCTGAGTACGCGCGCATCACCAACCGCCGCGAGGAAGGGACGTTCGTACCGCCCAACCAGATAAATGTAAATGAGTGGCTTGATCAGTGGCTGGCCATGAAGGCAGAGGATCTGGAAGAGACCACTATTTACAACTATCGGGTTACCCTCGATCGAGTTCGGGGGAGGTTGGGGCGCATCCGGCTTCAAGAACTCACCGAGGAAGATGTAGAAAATTGGATGCACTGGGCGTTGAAGCATGGACGGGTGCGCGGTGACAAAGCAGGTACTCCGCTTGGAGTGACCAGCGTGGAGATGAGTCTCGCCCGATTGAAGGACGCCCTGAATCGAGCCGTTACGCGTCGGCTAGTAACCATGAATGTAGCCCAACATGTGACCATCCCACGTAGGGCACGTAAAGAAGAGCGAAAGAAGAAGCAGGAGGTGAAGCCGTGGAACGTGCAGGAGATTCAGACGTTCATTCACGGTGTCCGGACAGAACGGCTTTACGCTGCTCTCTTGCTGTCCCTCATGGGTCTACGTCCGGCTGAAGTCTGCGGACTCCGATGGGAAGACGTGGACTTGGAAGCCGCCACGATCACCATAGCCAACACGCGGACAATGATGGGGAATCGGTACGTTGTGGAGAAGGACACCAAGTCCCTGGCCGGGGAACGGGATCTTCCTTTGCCGGCACCGGTGCTGGCTGCCCTCAAGTCGTTCAGGGCTCTCCAAGCCAAGGAGAAGCTCATCCTCGGTGAGGCTCACTCGGATTCCGGATACGTCGTGGTGCACGAGACCGGGGAAGCCTTCACGATCAAGCAGCTCCGCAGACGCGCTTACCGGCTCATGGAGATCCTTGAACTCCGCAGAGTGCGCCTCTACGACGCTCGCTCCTCCTGCCTCACATACCTCGCCAACAAAGGCGTGCCGGATCACATCCTTGCCCGGTGGGCCGGACACACGAACGTCAAGACCACCAAGAAGTGGTACGTGAAGCCGGACGTGGAGGACCTCCGCGGAGCCGCCACAACGTGGGACGGCCTGCACGGTGCTGCGACGGAGGGGCAAGCGTGACTCAGGCGGCCTGCCGATTTAGCGGACCTGCCCAGCCGTATGGCAGTCAAATCGAGTGGACCCGGAGGCCGCTGCTGGCTGTGGACCAGCGACGGCAAGGGGGGAGGGGCGGCCAGGCTACGGCCAACGTCTCCCCTCCTGCGAGGCAAGGCAGAGCTTGCCCGCCGTGTGGCGTTCGGGCTGTTCGTCGGTGAATCCCGGAAGGTTTTCAGGTGCGTCATGCCGATGCTTGGGGACGGCACTACACGCTTTGCTGCAAACCAGACCGTCTGGAAGCCGTGCCGAGGGTGGGAAGTTGTGCGGCGCAGGGATTGGGAGGGTGCGCGAGCCGGCAGGATGCGCTGTCCCCACGGTCAGGCGTGCACATCGAAGAACCCGTACGTGGACCCATGAGGGTCTCGGCGGTGCCGGGCGTGCCGCGCCGCGAGGGTCACGAGCCGCCGGGTTCACCTGGCCGTGTGAGATTTCGTGAGACGTGAGAGGGTCTGGGGCGTGAGTGAGACACCCCCGAACACCCTGCAATACCGCTTTGACGGGCCAGAAGACGCTCCGGTCCTGATCTTGGGTCCCTCACTGGGTACCACATGGCACATGTGGGACCGGCAGGTCCCGGAGTTGACCCAGCAGTGGCGGGTCTTCCGTTACGACCTCCCCGGGCACGGCGGTTCCCCGGCGCACCCGGCCGGTTCCGTCTCCGAGCTGGCCGCCCGGCTGCTGGCCACGCTCGACGCCTTCGGAGTGCAGCGCTTCGGCTACGCGGGCTGCGCGCTCGGCGGCGCCGTCGGCATCGAGCTGGCTCTGCGGCACCCGGAGCGGATCGCCTCGCTCGCGCTGGTCGCCGCCTCACCCCGGTTCGGGACGGCGGACGAGTTCCGTCAGCGCGGTGTGATCGTGCGGACGAACGGCCTCGACCCGATCGCCCGGACCTCGCCCGACCGCTGGTTCACCGGCGGGTTCGCCGCCGCGCAGCCCGCGATCACCGAGTGGGCCGTCCAGATGGTGCGCACCACCGACCCCGGCTGCTACATCGCCGCCTGCGAGGCCCTGGCGGGCTTCGACGTACGGCACGAACTCGCCCGGATCGGTGTGCCCACGCTCGTCCTGGTCGGCTCGGACGACCAGGTCACCGGCCCCGCCGAGGCCCGCACCCTGGTCGCCGGGATCCCGGACGCCCGGCTCGCGGTCGTACCCGGTGCCTCCCATCTGGTCCCGGTCGAGCAGCCCGCCGCCGTCACCGACCTGCTGGTGCGGCACTTCTCCACAGCCTGGCAGCCCGCCTACGACTCGACCACCGGCCAGATGGCCATCCCGGCCGCGCCGGTGAAGCCGGTCCTGGCCGCCGCACCACAGGCGGTACCCCAGGTCGCTCCGCAGGTCACGCCGATCGCCGAGATCGCCCCGGCCGCCGTACCGGCGCAGCCGCTCGGGCGGCCCGATCCGTACGACGCGGGGCTGAAGGTCCGCCGGGAGGTGCTCGGGGACGCGCATGTGGACCGGGCGCTGGCGCAGGCCGACGAGTTCTCCGGGGACTTCCAGGAGTTCGTCACCCGCTACGCATGGGGCGAGATCTGGGACCGGCCCGGACTCGACCGGCGCTCGCGCAGCTGTGTCACGCTCACCGCGCTGGTCGCGGGCGGCCACCTGGAGGAGCTGCGTTTCCATGTCCGGGCGGCCCTGCGCAACGGCCTCACCCCGGACGAGATCAAGGAAGTCCTGCTCCAGGCGGCGGTGTACTGCGGGGTACCGGCCGCGAACAGCGCGTTCCGGGTCGCCCAGCAGGTCATCCGCGAGGAGACCACTCCCGAGGCCTGACGGGCGGCTCGGGGGCAGGATGGTGACCATGAAGCTCACGAAGAAGTCCCACGCGTGCGTACGCCTGGAGAAGGACGGGCGCACGCTCGTCCTCGACCCCGGAGGGTTCAGCGAGGAGGACGCGGCCGTCGGCGCGGACGCGATCCTGGTCACCCACGAGCACCCCGACCACTTCGACGAAGGCCGGCTGCGGGCCGCGCTGGACGCCGACCCGGCCGCCGAGATCTGGACCCTGAAGTCCGTGGCCGACCAGATCGCGGCGGCCTTCCCGGGCCGGGTGCACACCGTCGGCCACGGCGACACGTTCACCGCCGCCGGCTTCGACGTCCAGGTGCACGGCGAACTGCACGCGGTGATCCACCCCGACATCCCGCGCATCACCAACGTCGGCTACCTAGTCGACGGCGGCAAGGTCTTCCACCCCGGCGACGCCCTCACCGTCCCTGACCAGCCCGTCGAGACGCTGATGCTCCCGGTGATGGCCCCCTGGAACAAGATCTCCGAGGTCATCGACTACGTCCGCGAGGTGAAGCCGCGGCGCGCCTACGACATCCACGACGCCCTGCTCACCGATCTGGCCCGCCCGATCTACGACCGCCAGATCGGCGCCCTGGGCGGCGCGGACCACCAGCGGCTGGCCCCGGGGGCCTCGGCGGACGTCTGAGACACGTTGTCAGAGGGGCCCGGTAGGTTGTGGGGCATGCGCATCGCGACCTGGAACGTGAACTCGATCACCGCCCGCCTGCCGCGGCTCCTCGCCTGGCTGGAGAGCAGCGGCACCGACGTGCTCTGCCTCCAGGAGGCCAAGATCGCCGAGGAACAGTTCCCGGTCGAGCAGCTGCGCGAGCTGGGCTACGAGGCGGCGGTCCATGCCACCGGCCGGTGGAACGGCGTGGCGGTGCTGTCGAAGGTGGGCATCGAGGACGTCGTCAGGGGCCTGCCCGGCGACCCCGGCTACGACGGCGTGACCGAGCCGCGCGCGATCTCGGCGACCTGCGGCCCGGTCCGTGTCTGGTCGGTGTACGTGCCCAACGGCCGCGAGGTGGACCACCCGCACTACGCCTACAAGCTCCAGTGGTTCGAGGCCCTCAAGGGGGCCGTGGCCGGGGACGCGGACGGCAGCCGCCCCTTCGCCGTCCTCGGCGACTACAACGTGGCACCGACCGACGACGACGTCTTCGACCCGGCCGCCTTCGAGGGCCTCACCCATGTCACCCCGGCCGAGCGCGCCGCCCTGACCGCCCTGCGCGAGACCGGCCTGTCCGACGTGGTCCCGCGCCCCCTGAAGTACGACCATCCGTTCACCTACTGGGACTACCGCCAGCTCGCCTTCCCGAAGAACCGTGGCATGCGCATCGACCTGGTGTACGGGAACGCACCCTTTGCCAAGGCCGTGAAGGACGCCTACGTCGACCGCGAGGAGCGCAAGGGGAAGGGCGCTTCCGATCACGCTCCGGTGGTGGTGGACCTGGAGGTGTAGGTGTCAACCTGGGTCCATGAACATCCCCTTTCTGGGTAACAGGCACGCCAAGACCGGTGACGTCCCCCTGACCGCCGATCCCGATCTGCTCGCCGAGTGCGAGTTCCTGCGCGCCCAGGCGGCCGAGGAGGGTGTCACGCTCGACGACACCCCGGCCTCGCTGGAGGCCCTCGACCAGTTGGTCCCGCGCTGGCGGGACGACGAGGAGACCCTGACGTGGCTCGGCACCGACGCCGGCCTGTACCTGGGCACCGTCCTGATCCGGACCGTTCCCGGCGCGGAATGGGAGATCCGTGCGGACGGGGAGCCGGTCGTACGACTGGAGTCCGGGCGGGAGTTCGATGTCGTCGAGTCCGGCCATGACTGGGCCGCGAGCGGGGTCCCCGAGCTCTCGCAGCTCTACGCGGAGGTCGCAGAGTCCTGACCGGCGGCCGTACGGACGCCGGTGACCAGGGCGACAACTGCAGCGACAACCACGGCAATGGCTACGGCAATAAAGACGGTGTAAATACGGCTAATGCCCGAAAAGTGCGTGTCGTGACTTAAGTGCCCTCGCGGCTGGATAGTTTGCGGCAACCACGACACAGCTGAGAGTGAGTAGGGCTGCGTATGGCTGTCGATCCTTTGATCGAGCTGCGTGACGTCACCATCCAGTCCGGGAGGATCACGATCGAGGGGCAGCCGCTCCCCGAGGAGGGCAGGGCCCTCGCCAAGGCCCGCAGGCGCAAGAAGGAGCAGGCCGACCGGCGCTCGCGTGAACTCCTCGACCGCGCCCTCGCCATGGAGCCCAAGACCCTCCTCTTCGACGAGCCCACCCCGGCCCTCGATCCCGAGATGACCAACGAGGTCCTCGAAGTGACGCGGCAGCTCGCCCGGGACGGCATGACCATGGTCGTCGGCACCCACGAGATGGGCTTCGCCCATTGCGCCGCCCACCGCGTCGTGTTCATGGCCGACGGCCGTACCGTCGAGGACCGCGCCCCGGAGGAGTTCCTCACCGCCCCGCGCGGCGAGCGTGCCAGGGACTTCCTCGCCAAGATCCTCAAGCACTGAGCGGGGAGCGCGATCCATGTTCCGTACCCCCCGTGCGCCCGCGGCCGAGAGGCTTCCGCGCCACCAAGCGGTGCAGGGCTTCCGGCTGCCCGGCTCCAGGACCTGGACCCGGGAGAAGCAGCGCGGCCACTTCGCTGCGGGGCCTCGGCAACACGCCCAAGGCCTTTGTGACGGCCGCCGTCCTCTCCCTCGCACTGGGCGGCCTGCCGGCCACCGGACGGCTCTCGGAGCACCGCGCGGTGCGCGTGTTCCACTCCGGGGTGGACCGCGTCGAACGCGGCCAGCGGGAGGCCGCGTTCGCGCTCGCCATGCGCAAGTCCCCGGTCATGTCGTACGTCCTGGCGCCGCAGGCCGTACGGGCCATGCTGTGCCCGCCGTCAACAGCCAGCTCGTGGTGGCCCCCAAGGACACCTCGCTCGGCTGTCTCATCACCTACGAGGAGTTCCTCCATGCCGGGAAACCGATCGCATCCAACCTCGACTACGATTTGCCCTTCATCCCTGTGGTGATGGTGAACTCGCCGATCTGCATCGGGATGTGCATGTTGCTCTCCTGGTCCGCCGGCCGGGTGGCCAGACGGGAGCAGCACGGTCCCAGGACCGAGGCCGTCGAGGTGGCCCCGGCCGAACCAGGGACGCTGCTGCCGTAGGGGCGGCAGCCAGGGCCAGGCCCGGCCGGCGGCAGCCGGAGATCACTGCTCGCGCAGCGGAACGGACACGTACGACGGGTTGTCCACCGGCGAGGAGAAGGTCAGCTGCGCGCCGGACGGGTTGTGCTCGACATAGAGCGGGTCCACCGTGTCGACCACCAGCGCGAGCCGGTGCCCGGCGGGTACGTCGTAGGCCGTGGAGAACAGGTCCAGGTCCACGTCGAACGCCTTGCCGGGCGTGCGGCCGTACCAGGTGTACGGCGCGTTGGTGACCAGCTTGCCGAGGCCGAGCGGGCCCACGTCGTACAGGTAGGCGACGAGGGTGCCGCTCTCCTTGGTGGGGGTGAGGGTGGTGTGCAACCGGGCCGTGCCGCGCACCTGCCGGGCGCTGCCGTATCGCTCGGACTGCCAGACGGCGGCCCAACGGCGGGGCAGCAGCGGGATCGAGGCGACCGGCGGCAGCTGGGCGAACTGGTCGAGAAGGCCGGAGAGGAGGACGATCCCGCCGTCCGCGCCCGAGTCGACGTTCGCGTGGATCGTGGTCGAGCCGGCCAGGGCGAGCTTCTCGTGGGTGGCGCCCACCGACTTCCAGTCCGGGTAGCCCTCGTAGTCTCCGCTGGTACGGGACTTGAGCTGGACAGGCTGCTCGCGGTCGATGCCGTTGTCCTCGCCCTTGAGGTAGTGGTCGAACCAGCGCTCGGTGTCGGTCCACACGTCGTTGGGCAGCCCGAGCAGGCCGGTCAGCTCGGCGGTGGCATGGTCGCCGGGGCGGAACTCCAGGCGTTTCGGGCCGGTCAGCTTCCCGTAGAAGTCGGCGTACTGGTTGGCCGGGAAGATGGTGTCGCTCCAGGCGTTGGCCATGAGGACGGCCGCGCCGTTCCTGTTGAGCTGGTCGACATAGGTCGCGGCGGAACGTTTCGCCCCCCAGGCGATCATGGCCTGTTCCCGGTCCAGGTTCGAGGCGTAGAAGTCCTTGAAGATCTGCCGCACTTCGGGGCTCTCGCGCCCGGTGAGGGTCGCCGAGCCGTCGAGGAGGGCGGCCGCCTCGACGTGCTGGGTACGGCCCGAGTAGATCGAGTCGATCAGATCCGCCCAGCCGCTGAGCGCGCCGACCGCCTTGATCCGCTTGTCATGGGCGGCGGCCAGCAGACTGATCCCGGCGCCGTACGAGACCCCGGCGATGCCGATGTGCTGGGGATCGGCGCCGGTGTTGGCGAGCGCCCAGTCAATGACCTTGGACGCGTCCGCCACGTCCTGCGGACCGGCCACTTCTATCTGGCCGCCGGACTGCCAGAACCCTCGCACGTTGTAACTGAGCACGACGTAACCGGAGTTCGCGAGCTTCTGCGCCTGGGCCAGATACTCGACCTGGGGCAGCGACCAGCTCGTGGGCAGCACGATGAGCGGGTAGCGGTGTGTGGCGTCGGCGCCCGCGGGCGTGACGACGTTCGCCTTGAGGACCGTGCCGCCGTCGCCGGTGATGTCGACGAAGCGGACGGAGGCGGCGGCCTGGGCGGCCGGAGCCAGGCCGACGACACCGGCGGCGATCAGGGCCGCCGAGACGGCTCCCGCGGCGGTCGTGCGCAGAGTGGCGGTGCGTCGGTCGGCACGGCGGCTCGTGGTGGTGCGACCTCGTCCCATGGGGTCACTCCTCACTCGTGTAAGTGCAAAGTGACCAGACGGTAACCGCGACCCCTTACCGGAAGTAACCCGTCGGTAAGTTACGTGCGGGTAACGATTGTTGAATGCTGCAGCTACTCAGGAGGCGTGGTCCGAGGAGCGCGTGGTCTCGGTCGTCGCGGGCGGCAGCGGCGCCTGGGCGGCGCGGGTGACGTCCGAGACGAGTTCGACCACGTCCGGGCCGTACGCCTGTGAGTTGACGACCTTGAGGAGCAGCACGAAGGTGTTGTTGCCGTGCTTGCGGGCGAGCCGCTCGTGGTTGCGGGCGAGGTAGCGGGTGGCGGCCTGGTTGGTGATGGCGCGCTGCCCGCAGAAGAGGAACACCGGGCGGGCGTCCGGGCGCTGGCCGGCGGTCAGGCGGGCGAGCAGGACGTACTCCGTGATGCCCGGGTCGAGCCGGTAGCGCTCGGTGCCGATCTGGAAGGCGCCGCGGTCCGGGCCCGGTTCCGGGTCGATGTTGACCCGCACGCCCGGCAGCATCGCCGACATGTGGGCCAGCATGCGCCGGTTCGACCCGGGCCCGCCCACGCAGAACTCCGTGCGTTCGCCGAAACCCTGCTGGACGTTGTCCTGGGTCACCATCTGGAGGTTGGCGCCGCAGTCCTTGATCAGCGCGGCCAGCTCCAGAAGCGCGAACACGTCGAAGCGGTGGACCGCCGGTTCGGAGGTGGCCGGATCGCGGTTGACGACCATCAGCGATTCCGAGTTCTCCGGGAGCCCGAAAAAGGCCTGCTTGCGGCGTAGACTGCGCCGCCACAGCGAGGTGCGGGCCAGCCAGCCGAGCGCCGCGCTGATGCCGGCGGCCACGACGCCAAGGATAATGTTGCGCAGGTCGTCATTCATGGGCGCGCATGGTAGCGGTCACAGATGGCCGGAACGTACCCGTGTTCGAAGTGTGGCGGTCATATGACAGTGCCCTGAATATGGCTGTCGGGGCCTGGGCCTCGCCGATACGCTGCGCGGACGTTCCGGAACTGGAGGTGCGGATGCGTCGCCCTGTCACGCGGAAACTGACCGTTCTGGCGGTCTCGGCCGCCGTGGTGTCCGTCGGGGCGGCAGCGCCACCGGCCGCCGGCGGTGCGACCGTCGCGAAATCCCCGGTGGCCGTCGGCTACGGCGGTGCGGTCGCCAGTGTCGACGCGGACGCCACCGCCGCCGGTATCGAGGTGCTCCGCAAGGGCGGCAACGCGGTCGACGCGGCCGTCGCGACCGCCGCCGCGCTCGGGGTCACCGAGCCCTACTCCTCCGGCGTCGGCGGGGGCGGCTACTTCGTCTACTACAACGCCAAGTCCCGTACGGTGCACACGATCGACGGTCGCGAGACCGCACCGCTGACCGCCGACTCCCACCTCTTCGTGGAGAACGGCAAGCCACTCGCCTTCGCGGACGCCGTGAGCAGCGGGCTCAGCGTCGGCACCCCGGGGACGCCGGCCACCTGGCAGACCGCGCTCGACCAGTGGGGGACCGAACGGCTCGGTACGGTGCTGAAGCCGGCCGAGCGGATCGCCCGCAACGGCTTCGTCGTCGACGACACGTTCCGGTCGCAGACCGCGTCCAACGAGACACGGTTCCGGTACTTCCCCGACACGGCGAAGCTGTTCCTGCCGGGTGGGCAGCTGCCGGTGGTGGGGTCCACCTTCAAGAACCCCGACCTGGCTCGGACGTATCAGGAGCTGGGGAGGAAGGGGATCGGGGCGGTCTACAAGGGCGACCTCGGCAAGGACATCGTGTCGACGGTGAACAATCCGCCGGTGGACGCGAGTTCGGGGTGGAAGGCGCGAGCGGGCAAGCTGTCCGCGAAGGATCTGGCCGCGTACCGGGCGAAGTCGCAGGCGCCGACGGAGACGTCGTACCGCGGGCTGAAGGTGTACTCCATCGCACCGTCCTCGTCCGGCGGGACGACAGTCGGAGAAGCCCTCAACATCCTTGAGAACACGGACCTTTCCAAGGCCGACGAGGTGCAGTATCTGCACCACTTCATCGAGGCGAGCCGGATTTCGTTCGCGGACCGGGGGAGGTGGGTCGGCGACCCCGCGTTCGAGGACGTGCCGACCAAGGGGCTGCTGTCGCAGCGGTACGCCGACGAGCGGGCCGCGCTGATCCACGACGACTCGGTGCTGACGAGCCCGGTCGCGCCCGGGGACCCGAACCGTCCGGGTTCGACCGGTACGGCGGCGCCGACCACGTACGAGGGTGAGAACACGACGCACCTCACGGTCGCCGACAAGTGGGGGAACGTCGTCTCCTACACGCTGACCATCGAGCAGACCGGTGGCAGCGCGATCACGGTTCCGGGGCGGGGGTTCCTGCTCAACAACGAGCTGACCGACTTCTCGTTCACACCGGCCAACCCCGCGGTGCACGACCCGAATCTGCCGGGGCCGGGGAAGCGGCCGCGGTCCTCCATCTCACCGACGATCGTGCTCGACAAGACCAACAGGCCCGTGGTGGCGGTCGGTTCGCCCGGCGGAGCGACCATCATCACCACCGTGCTCCAGGTGTTGACCGAGTTCCTGGACCGGCACCTGCCGTTGGTGGATGCGATCGCCGCGCCTCGGGCGTCTCAGCGGAACGCCGCCCAGACCGAGCTCGAACCTGCGCTGTACAACGACCCTGCGGTGAGAGGGAAGCTGGAAGCCATCGGGCACTCGTTCTCGTTGAATCCCGAGATCGGTGCGGCTACGGGTGTGCAGCGGCTGCCGGGTGGGAAGTGGCTGGCGGCGGCGGAGACCGTGCGGCGTGGCGGAGGGGCGGCACAGGTGGTGGATCCCGCGCCGTAACAGCCCGGCGCGGCGCCCCTAAAGCTTCTTGTCCGTCCGGAACTCCAACTGGCCGTTCACCGCGCCCACGGTCACCTCGCTGCCCTCCGTGATCGTGCCGTCCAGGAGCCTGCGCGACAGCTGGTTGTCGACTTCCCGCTGGATGGTCCGCCGCAGCGGCCGTGCGCCGTACTCCGGCTGGTAGCCGCGTTCTGCCAGCCAGTTGACCGCCGCGTCCGTGAAGTGGACCGTGATGCCCTGGGCGTGCAGCATGCGGCGGGTGTGTTCCAGGAGCAACTCGGTGATCTGGCGCAGCTGGTCGCTGCTGAGCTGGCGGAAGACCACGATCTCGTCGATGCGGTTCAGGAACTCCGGGCGGAAGTGCTCCCGGAGCGGGCGGAGGACCTGTTCGCGACGGGCCTCCTCCGTCGCCTCCTCCCCGCTGGGGCCGAAGCCGACGCCGGCGCCGCGCCTGGTGATCACGTCCGAGCCCAGGTTGCTCGTCATCACGATGACCGTGTTGGTGAAGTCCACCGTGCGCCCCTGGGAGTCGGTCAGACGGCCGTCGTCCAGGACCTGGAGCAGGATGTTGAAGACGTCCGGGTGGGCCTTCTCCACCTCGTCGAGGAGGAGGAGCGAGTAGGGGTGGCGCCGGACCACCTCGGTGAGCTGTCCCGCCTCCTCGTGGCCGACGTAGCCGGGCGGGGCGCCGATCAGGCGGGAGACGGTGTGGCGCTCCTGGTACTCGCTCATGTCCAGCCGCACCATCCGGTCCTCGCTGCCGAACAGGGCCTCGGCGAGCGCGCGGGCCAGTTCGGTCTTGCCGACTCCGGTCGGACCGAGGAAGAGGAAGCTGCCGATCGGCCGGTCCGCGCTGGCGAGCCCGGCGCGGGAGCGGAGCACCGCCTCGGAGACGGCCGCGACCGCCTCGTCCTGACCGATGACCCGCTGGTGCAGATGGGACTCCAGGCCGAGCAGCCGTTCCTTCTCCTCCTGGGTGAGGCTGCTGACCGGGATACCGGTCTGGCGGGACACCACCTCGGCGATCGCCTCGGCAGTCACCTCCAGGTTCATCCCCTCGTCCGCCTGGTCATCGCCGGAGAGTTCGGCGATACGTGTCTTCAACTCGCCGATACGGTCACGGAGTTGGGTCGCGTGTTCGTACTGTTCGCCGGCGACCGCCTGGTCCTTGTCCCGGGTGAGCTGTTCGATCTCGCGCTCCATCGCCCTTACGTCGCTGCCCTTGGCGCGGGAGCCGAGGCGGACGCGGGCGCCGGCCTGGTCGATCAGGTCGATCGCCTTGTCCGGGAGCCTGCGGTCGGTGAGATAGCGGTCGGAGAGCTCCACGGCGGCGACGAGGGCCTCGTCCGTGTAGCGGACCTGGTGGTGGGCCTCGTAGCGGTCCCGCAGGCCGCGCAGGATCTCGATGGTGTCGGGGACCGTCGGCTCGGGCACCAGGATCGGCTGGAAGCGGCGGGCCAGCGCCGCGTCCTTCTCGATCTTGCGGAACTCCTCCAGCGTGGTCGCGCCCACGATGTGCAGCTCACCCCGGGCCAGCGCGGGCTTGAGGATGTTGCCCGCGTCCATCGAACCGCCCTCGCCGCCGCCTCCGGCGCCGACCACGGTGTGCAGTTCGTCGATGAAGACGATCAGCTGGTCGGAGTGGGCACGGATCTCGTTCACGATGGTGTTGAGGCGTTCCTCGAAGTCGCCCCGGAAGCGGGTGCCCGCGACCACGCCGGGCAGGTCGAGCGCCAGCACCCGGCGCCCGGTGAGGATGTCGGGCACGTCCCCGTCGGCGATCCGCTGGGCCAGGCCCTCGACGATCGCGGTCTTGCCGACACCGGCGTCGCCGATCAGCACGGGGTTGTTCTTGCCGCGCCGGGAGAGCACCTCGATGGTCTGCTCGATCTCGTCCTCACGGCCGATGACCGGGTCGATCCGGCCTTCCCCGGCCAGCTCGGTGAGGTCTCGGCCGTACTTGTCCAGCGTGGGTGTGCCCGACCGGCGGCGGCTGTCCGTGCCGGGGTGCAGGGCGCGGTCGGTCTCCGGCGCGTCCGGCGGCGGGCCCGCGGCGAACCGGGCCGCGTGCAGGATGTGACCGGCGGCCGAGTCCGGGTTGGCGGCGAGCGCGCCCAGGACGTGTTCGGGGCCGATGTATCCGGCGCCGCTGGCCCGGGCCAGGTCGTGCGCGTCCAGCAGGGCCCGCTTCACGGCCGGGGTCAGGGACAGCGAGGTCGGCGGGGGTGCCTCGCCGGTCGGGTGCTGGACCGGGCCGGCGCGGTCGTCGATCGCCGTGGCCAGCGAGTCGGGATCCGCCCCGGACCTGCTGAGCAGGGAGCGGGTCGGCTCCGCCGTCAGGGCAGCGCGCAGCAGATGCTCGGTGGCGAGGTCCCGGCTGCCGTGTTCGGCGGCGTACTGGGCGGCGCCCCGGACCAGCTCCCGGGCGGGCTGGCTGAGCAGCCTCCCGATGTCGATCTGGCGGGGCCCCTGCTGCGCTCCCCCTCCGCCGAAGAAGCGTGCGAGGAACTCTCCGAAAGGATCCTGTCCGTGGTCGCTCGGTCCGGGGTAGCCGCTGGTCATGAGCGTTCGTTCCGTTCCGGCGTCCCGGCGCCTGGCAGGACGCGCTCGCTGATCGACGTGCCGGTCCACGCGGGTGCCCCTGCAGGGCCCGGTCACACCACCTTCGCACGCCCGCCGGAGGGGGGCATGTCCAGCACTTCGGGCAAGACCTGCATTGCCGTGGCGCCGGCGCGGACCGGCGAAGGCAGACCGATCTCCGCTCGGTCCGTGTCACCCGGCCACGCGGGCCGGCGCCGCCGACCTGTGTCAGTTCTCCTGGTTCCGTGCCGTGAGGATCCGCGGCCCCGCCTCCGTGATCGCCACCGTGTGTTCCACGTGGGCCGCGCGGGAGCCGTCGTTCGTGCGCAGGGTCCAGCCGTCGGGAGCCTCGTGGTAGCCGTCCCGGCCACTGCCGATCAGCATGGGCTCGATCGCGAGGGCCATCCCGTGCCTGAGGGGGAGACCGCGGCCGGGACGGCCCTCGTTCGGCACCTCCGGGTCCTCGTGCATACGGCGGCCCACACCGTGCCCGCCGAAGCCCTGCGGAATGCCGTACCCGGCCTCGCGGCAGACCCTGCCGACGGCGTGCGCGATGTCGCCGATGCGGTTGCCGACGACCGCCGCCGCGATACCCGCCGCCAGGGCCCGCTCGGCCGTCTCGACGAGCCGTACGTCCGCCGGACGCGCCCTGCCGACCGTGAAGCTGATCGCCGAGTCGCCGACCCAGCCGTCGAGTTCGGCGCCGCAGTCGATGGAGACCAGGTCGCCGTCGCGCAGCCGGTAGGAGGTCGGGATGCCGTGCACGATCGCGTCGTTGACGGAGGCGCAGATGACGGCGGGGAACGCGGTGGTCGCGAACGAGGGCCGGTAGCCGAGGAAGGGGGAGGAGGCCCCGGCCGCCCGCAGCACCTCCCGCGCCACCTCGTCCAGCTCGAGGAGGGAGACGCCGACGTCGGCGGCCTCCCGTACGGCCGTCAGGGCCCGGCCGAGGACCTGGCCCGCCTCGTACATCGCGTCGATCGATACGTCTGTCTTGAGTTCCACCATGCCAATTAATATACCGGTTTTCTCGACCGGGTTAGAATGACGGCATGGTGCGCACCCCTCTCACCCCGGAAGAGCGTGAACGCGGCGAGCGGCTCGGGCAGATGCTGCGCGAGGCGCGCGGCGGCCGGAGCATGACCGAGGTGGCGGCCGAGGCCGGTATCTCGGCCGAGACGCTCCGCAAGATCGAGACCGGCCGGGCCCCGACACCCGCCTTCTTCACCGTCGCCGCGCTGGCCCGCGCGCTCGGCCTGTCGATGGACGAACTGGTGGCCCGCTGCGCCCTTGCCGTGGTGTGACGCGCATCGGTCAAGATCCCGTAATGAGAGCTCTGCGCGCCCACTGAAAACTCCCCGTAGCAGCCCTGTAACACAACTGGTGTTGCCTACGGAACCGGAGTGTTCCGGTCGGGCGGGAGTGGAGCGATGACTGTGGATCAGCTCCCCGGCCGGGTGCGGGAGTTCGCGAACTACCTCAACGGCCTGCTGGCACGCCTGGACCAGGGCGCCGGCTGGTGCGCGGTGTTCTGGCAGCGCGACCCCGACGGTATGCAGGCCTGCCTCGGCGGGCGGGAGGTCCCGCCCTGGGACGTCATGGAGGCGCTTCTCCAGGATCTCGCGGCCGCCTACGGCCCCGAGGCCGCCGCCCGTGCGGCCGACCAGGCCCGGCAGCTGCACACCAGCGCCCTCGCCGCTTACGACGACCGGCCGGGCGCCCGGGAGGACCTGAGCGACCGCCTCGACGTGATGCTCCGTGAACAGCGCTACGCCGCCGAGCGGCTGGCCCAGCTCGGCCACGCGCTCAACTCCGCACGCTCCCGTGAGGAGGCCGAGTCCCTCGGCATCGACCTCGCCTGGGCCCGCGACGACCACGAACGGGCCTCCGCCCGGTGCGCCGAACTCGGGGCCCGGATGGGGAGGATGGAGCAGCAGGCCGAGCTGGGGCCACTGCCCCCCGGCCCGGCCGCCCAACCGGCGGCGACCGTGCACGTGTCCGCTGCCGGCACCCCGACACACGGCCGCTTGAGCGGGTTCACGCCCGACGACGCAGCGGCCGCGCCGGCTCCCGTCCCGGAGCCGCCCGAAGCCCCGGAGGCCGCCCCCGCTCCCGCCCCCGCCAAGCAGCGCAAGCGGCGGCGGGGCAGCGCCCGGTTCGCCGGGATGGCGGAGGAGGAGGCAGCGCCCACCGCCGTACCGCAGACGCCGGAGGTGGCCGTACCCGCGGCTCCCGGTGGCCGTGGCACCCCCCGCGGGGCCCGGTTCGCCGGGGCAGCCGAGGCGCCGGTGCGGCCGGAGCCGGTCGCGGAGCAGGCCGACGAGGAGGCGGGACAGGCCGTGACGGGGGCCGTGGAGCGGCTCGAACGGCTGCGTGCGGAGGGCCGCACCGGCGAGGCGCACGCACTCCTGGCCGAGGCCGCGCGGTGGCCCGCCGCCCGGTTCCCCCTGTTCGCGGACGCCCTTCAGCGGGCCGGGCTCGGCGCCGACTGGGCCACGCTGCTGTGGGAGGCCGCCTCGCTGCCGCCCGACCGGCTGGTGGCGGCCTCCGATGCCCTGACCGCCGCGGGCCGGACCGCCGACGGCCGGCAGATCCTCCGCCAGGGCGTCGTCCGCCCCGCCACGGAGATCGGCGAGGCCGTCCTCGCCCTGGACACGGCGGGCCGCCACCGCGAGGCCCGGGCCCTGCTCGACGCCTACGTCGAGGTCAGGAGCCCGGAAGAGGCGGCGCACAGCGCGGAACCCGACCCGCACCGACTGGTTCCGCTGCTCCTCGGCGCGGCCCAGGCGATCTCGGACCAACGCCAATGGGACCTGCTGCACGCCCTGCGGGTGGCGGGCCTCAGCTCCTGAGGGACGCGCGAATCCGCCCCGCATCCGCCAGCCAGGTAAGAAACGAGATCGACTCGGCGGCTTAACGACGATGGTCTTGGCAAGGACTCCCAGGAGGCTTACTTTCGACCCTCTACGGGCGTAGAAGGAGCAGCTCATGGCCAACGTCGTACGCGCCGCTCTGGTCCAGGCCACCTGGACCGGCGACACCGAGTCCATGGTGGCGAAACACGAGGTGTACGCCCGCGAGGCGGCCCGCCAGGGTGTGAAGATCATCGGATTTCAGGAAGTCTTCAACGCCCCCTACTTCTGCCAGGTCCAGGAACCCGAGCACTACCGCTGGGCCGAGCCGGTCCCGGACGGCCCCACGGTCCGTCGTATGCAGGAACTGGCCCGCGAGACCGGCATGGTGATCGTCGTCCCGGTCTTCGAGGTCGAGCAGTCCGGCTTCTACTACAACACCGCCGTCGTGATCGACGCCGACGGCAGCGTCCTCGGCAAGTACCGCAAGCACCACATCCCGCAGGTCAAGGGCTTCTGGGAGAAGTACTACTTCAAGCCCGGCAACGTCGGCTGGCCGGTCTTCGACACCGCCGTCGGCAAGGTCGGCGTGTACATCTGCTACGACCGCCACTTCCCGGAGGGCTGGCGGCAACTCGGTCTCAACGGCGCCCAGTTGGTCTACAACCCGTCGGCCACCTCGCGCGGCCTTTCGGCCTACCTCTGGCAACTGGAGCAGCCCGCGGCCGCCGTCGCCAACGAGTACTTCGTCGCGGCCATCAACCGGGTGGGCCAGGAGGAGTACGGGGACAACGACTTCTACGGCACGAGCTATTTCGTCGATCCGCGTGGGCAGTTCGTGGGGGAGGTCGCGAGCGACAAGAGCGAGGAACTCGTCGTCCGTGACCTCGACTTCGACCTCATCGAAGAAGTACGGCAGCAGTGGGCCTTCTACCGCGACCGCCGTCCCGACGCCTACGAAGGGCTGGTACAGCCGTGAACGACCTCTTCGCCCGCCACCGCCAGGTCCTGCCCGACTGGCTGGCCCTCTACTACGACGAGCCCCTCGAGATCACCCACGGCGAGGGCCGCCATGTCTGGGACGCCGACGGCAACCGCTACCTCGACTTCTTCGGCGGCATCCTCACCACCATGACCGCGCACGCGCTCCCCGAGGTGACGAAGGCGGTGAGCGAGCAGGCCGGCCGGATCATCCACTCCTCCACGCTCTACCTCAACCGCCCCATGGTCGAACTGGCCGAGCGCGTCGCCCACCTGAGCGGCATCCCGGACGCCCGGGTGTTCTTCACCACCTCCGGCACCGAGGCCAACGACACCGCCCTGCTGCTCGCGACGACATACCGCCGGACCAACACGATCCTGGCGATGCGCAACAGCTACCACGGCCGCTCCTTCAGCGCCGTCGGCATCACCGGCAACAAGGGCTGGTCCCCGACCTCCCTCTCACCGCTCCAGACGCTGTACGTCCACGGCGGCGTCCGCACCCGAGGCCCGCTCGCCGAGCTGAACGACCGTGACTTCATCGCGGCCTGCGTCGACGACCTGCGCGACCTCCTCGGCCACACCCGCCCGCCGGCCGCGCTGATCGCCGAGCCCATCCAGGGCGTCGGCGGCTTCACCTCCCCGCCCGACGGGCTGTACGCGGCCTTCCGCAAGGTCCTCCAGGAGCAGGGCATCCTCTGGATCGCCGACGAGGTGCAGACCGGCTGGGGCCGCACCGGCGAGCACTTCTGGGGCTGGCAGGCGCACGCCCAGAGCGGCCCGCCGGACATCGTCACCTTCGCCAAGGGCATCGGCAACGGCATGTCCATCGGCGGGGTGATCGCCCGCTCCGAGATCATGAACTGCCTGGACTCCAACAGCATCTCGACGTTCGGCGGCACCCAGATCACCATGGCGGCGGGCCTCGCCAACCTCTCGTACCTCCTGGACCACGACCTCCAGGGCAACGCCCGCCGGGTGGGAGGCCTCCTCATCGAACGCCTCCGTGCCGTCGCCGCCCAGCTGCCCGGTGTACGGGAGGTCCGGGGTCGCGGCCTGATGATCGGCGTCGAACTGGTCAAACCCGGCACGGACGAGGCCGACCCGAAGTCCGCGTCGACGGTCCTGGAGGCGGCGCGCGAGGCCGGTCTCCTGATCGGCAAGGGCGGCGGCCACAACACGAGCGCGCTGCGTATCGCGCCCCCGTTGTCCCTGACGGTGGCAGAGGCGGAAGAGGGCGCGACGATCCTCGAACAGGCGCTGAGGAGCGCTTACTAGGGAGTTCCTATTGGCAGGGGTCCCTGGTAGATGCCCCGCACTGGAGCGCCCCGTAAGGGGCGGGGCTGTATTGGATATGCGGCTACCGCCGCGTGGGCGCGACCAGCCCCCGCCGGCCCGCAGGCTACGAACGCACAGAACCCAACCAAGGGACCACGCAAGATGACCGCCACTTGGGATCCCCCCAACACCACGGACAGCCCCATACTGTCGGTCCGTCAGATCCTCTCCCTGGAACGGGTCCTGGCCGGCGACCCCGAGGTGGTCGCCGGCGCCGCGCACCTCGACCGCCCCGTCCGCTGGGTGCACGTCGCCGAGGCCCCCGACGTCGGCGTCATGCTCACCGGCGGCGAGATGGTCCTCACCACCGGCGTCCTGCTGGCAGGCGACGCGCACAAGCAGGCCGAGTACATCCAGTCCCTGCACCGGGCCGAGGCCGCCGCGGTCGTCCTCGGCCTCGGCCGCGCCTTCCCGTCCCCACCCGACGCCATGCGCCGCGCGGCGGACCGCTGCGGCCTCCCCCTGGTGGTCCTGCACCGTCCCTTCCCCTTCGCCGAACTGACCGAGGAGGTCCAGTCCCGGCTCGTACGGCGGAAATTCGCCGCCGTCAGCCTCTCCGAGTCGGTCCGCACTGCCCTCACCGGCCTCATCACCGCCGGCGCCCCCCTGCAACGCCTCCTCGACGAGGTCGCCGTGCACAGCGCCTGCCCGGTCGTCGTCACCAACCTCGCGCACCGGGTCCTCGCCACCGCGGGGGAGCGGTCGGCCGTGGACGACGTGCTGCGCGACTGGGAGCGCATCGCCCGGCAGGCCGGCGGCGGCGAGGGCGACGGCTGGATCCACGCCGAGCTGGGCGGCCGAGGGGAGCGCTGGGGCCAGATCATGCTCTGCGGATACCGCGGCGACACCGCCACCGGGCGGCTGCTCGCCGACCGCGGCGCCGAGGCCCTCGTCCTGCACCGCATGCTCGGCGGCGGCTCCGCCCACAGCTGGGAGGAGCAGTCCGCGCAGAGCCTGCTCACCGACCTGGTCTCCGGAGTCGTACCGGCACGGCAGCTGCTGCCCAGGGCGCGGGCGGCCGGACTGCCGGTCAACCGCCGGACGTTTGTCCCTCTCGTCGTTCGGGACGCCGAACCGGTCCAACTGGACAGAGTCCTGCGCCTGTTGGGGCTGACCGGGCTTGTCGCCGAGCTCGCCGAAGGCGTCACCGCCGTCCTGCTCAGCCTCGCCCGCGACCAGGATGCCGACGCCCTCGCCACGCACTTCGCCGTCCGGCTGCACGGCGAGTTCGCGGAGCCGCAGACGGTGGTCGCCGCCGCGGGCCCACGGACCGCCTGGGACGACGTGCCCGTCGGCCTGCGCGAGGCCCAGCACGTGGCCGACGCGGTCGCCGACTCCTCGGTCGTCCTCGACCTGCCGCCCGTCGTACGGCTCAGGGACGTACACCTGCGGGGCCTGGTCCGGCTGCTCCGCGACGACCCGCACGTCCAGGCCTTCGCCGAGCGCGAGCTGGACGGGCTGCTGTGTCCGGTCGGTACCGACCAGGATCTCCTTGGCGTCCTGCGGACGTATCTCGCCACCGGGCGCAACAAGTCCCGCACCGCCCAGCTGCACCATGTCTCGCGGCCCGCGCTGTACCGCCGCCTGGAGGCGATACAGGCCCGGCTCGGCGTCGACCTCGACGATTTCGAACAGGCGGCCTCCGTGCACATCGCCCTCCTCGCACATGACGCGCAACAGGGGTGAAACATGCGACGACCTGGGAAAACGGCGGTGAAACATGAGCCGACGACCGCGTGACACGGTGACACGCGGAACGCCCGCAGACGTGACACGCTGGCACTCAAAGCCTGCTTTCGGACTTTCTAGGCTCCTCGCACACCGAGCGACCGGAGGTCCCGATGAGCCGAGTGATTCGTGCCGCCCTGTTCCAGACCGCCTGGACCGGCGACAAGGAGTCGATGATCCAGGTCCACGAGCAGGCGGCCCGCGACGCGGCCGCGCAGGGCGCCCAGGTCCTGTGCTTCCAGGAACTGTTCTACGGACCCTACTTCTGCCAGGTCCAGGACAAGGCGTTCTACGAGTACGCCGAGCAGGTACCGGACGGCCCGGTCGTCCAGCGCTTCCAGGCCCTCGCCCGGGAGCTGGGCATCGTCCTGATCCTGCCGGTGTACGAGGAGGAGCAGCCCGGCGTCCTCTACAACACCGCGGCCGTGATCGACGCGGACGGCTCGTACCTCGGCAAGTACCGCAAGCACCACATCCCCCAAGTTCCGGGATTCTGGGAGAAGTTCTACTTCCGTCCGGGGAACGCCGGCTGGCCGGTCTTCGAGACCGCCGTCGGGAAGATCGGCGTGTACATCTGCTACGACCGGCACTTCCCGGAGGGCTGGCGGGCGTTGGGCCTCGGCGGTGCGGAGATCGTCTTCAACCCGTCGGCCACCTCACGCGGACTCTCCCGCTACCTCTGGCAGTTGGAGCAGCCGGCGGCGGCCGTGGCCAACGAGTACTTCGTCGGCGCGATCAACCGGGTCGGCGTGGAGGAGCTGGGCGACAACGACTTCTACGGGACCTCGTACTTCGTGGACCCGGAGGGCCAGTTCGCGGGGGAGGTGGCCTCCGACAAGGAGACCGAACTCGTCGTCCGCGACCTGGACCTGGCCAAGCTGCGCGAGGTCCGCGACCGCTGGCAGTTCTTCCGGGACCGCCGACCGGACGCGTACGGCCCCCTGACGGCGCCGTAACGTCGCCGCCCCCGCGCCGCATGAAGGGCGAAGCCCCTTCAGGGGCGCGGGGAACTGCGCGACCAGCCCCCACGCACCCGCACTGTTCCGATCGCCGACAAGGAGAGGGAGTATGAGCGCCCGTACCGTCATCCGCGGCGGTCTCGTCATCACCGCGTCCGACGAGATCCACGCCGACGTCCTGATCGAGGACGGCCGTATCGCCGCCCTCGCCGCCTCCGCAACCCCCGCCGCCGAGGCCTTCACCGCCGAGCGGACCATCGACGCCACCGGCAGGTACGTCATCCCGGGCGGTGTCGACGCCCACACCCATATGGAGCTGCCGTTCGGCGGCACCTTCGCCTCGGACACCTTCGAGACCGGCACCCGGGCCGCAGCCTGGGGCGGTACGACGACGATCGTCGACTTCGCGGTGCAGAGCGTCGGACACGGTCTGCGTGAGGGGCTCGACGCCTGGCACGCCAAGGCCGAGGGCAACTGCGCGATCGACTACGGCTTCCACATGATCGTCTCCGATGTGAACCAGGAGACGCTCAAGGAGATGGACCTGCTCGTCGAGGAGGGGGTCACCTCCTTCAAGCAGTTCATGGCCTACCCCGGCGTCTTCTACTCCGACGACGGCCAGATCCTGCGCGCCATGCAGCGCTCCGCCGAGAACGGCGGCCTGATCATGATGCACGCCGAGAACGGCATCGCCATCGACGTGCTGGTGGAGCAGGCGCTGGCCCGCGGCGAGACCGACCCCCGCTATCACGGGGAGGTCCGCAAGGCCCTGCTCGAAGCCGAGGCCACCCACCGGGCCATCAGGCTCGCGCAGGTCGCCGGAGCGCCCCTGTACGTCGTGCACGTCTCGGCCATGGAGGCAGTGGCCGAGCTGGCGCGGGCGCGTGACGAGGGGCTGCCCGTCTTCGGCGAGACCTGCCCGCAGTATCTGTTCCTGTCGACGGACAACCTCGCCGAGCCCGACTTCGAGGGTTCGAAGTACGTGTGCTCGACCCCGTTGCGCCCCAAGGAGCACCAGGCCAAGCTCTGGCAGGGCCTTCGGACCAACGACCTCCAGGTGGTCTCCACCGACCACTGCCCCTTCTGCTTCGTGGGCCAGAAGGAGCTGGGCCGCGGGGACTTCTCGAAGATCCCCAACGGCCTGCCCGGTGTCGAGAACCGGATGGACCTGCTCCACCAGGCCGTCGTCGACGGGCACATCTCGCGCCGCCGCTGGATCGAGATCGCCTGCGCCAACCCGGCCCGGATGTTCGGGATGTATCCGAAGAAGGGCACCATCACCCCGGGTGCCGATGCCGACGTCGTCATCTACGACCCGCATGCCGAGCAGGTCGTCTCCGCCGAGACCCACCACATGAACGTCGACTACTCGGCGTACGAGGGAAAGCGGCTCACCGGCCGGGTCGAGACGGTCCTCTCGCGCGGCGAACCCGTCATCACCGAGCGGGAGTACACCGGCCACGCCGGGCACGGCGTCTATACCCCGCGCTCCACCTGTCAGTACCTCAACTAGGAGTGGCGCCAATGGACTTCGGACTCGTCCTGCAGACCGACCCGCCGGCCTCGAAGGTCATCAGCCTGATGAAGCGGGCCGAACGCAACGGCTTCTCGTACGGCTGGACCTTCGACTCCGCCGTGCTCTGGCAGGAGCCGTTCGTGATCTACAGCCAGATCCTCGCCAACACCACGAGGTTGACGGTCGGGCCGATGGTCACCAACCCGGGCACCCGCACCTGGGAGGTCACCGCCTCCACCTTCGCCACCCTCAACGACATGTTCGGCAACCGCACCGTCTGCGGTATCGGCCGCGGCGACTCCGCGATGCGGGTGGCCGGACGCAAGCCCAACACCCTCGCCCGGATCAGCGAGGCCATGAAGGTCATCCGCGCCCTCGGCAGCGGGGGCGAGGCCGACCTGGGCGACGGCACGGCGATCAGGTTCCCGTGGATCAAGCCGGACGCCCAGCTCCCCGTCTGGATGGCCGCGTACGGGCCCAAGGCCCTGAAGATGACCGGTGAGGAGGCCGACGGGTTCATCCTCCAGCTCTCCGACCTCTACCTCACCGAGTCAATGGTCAAGGCGGTGAAGGACGCGGCGGCCGCCGCCGGACGCGACCCGTCCGAGGTGACCATCTGCGTCGCCGCCCCCGCCTATGTCACCGAGGACGACTCGCCCGAGGCCCTGGCGCACGCCCGCGACCAGTGCCGCTGGTTCGGCGGCATGGTCGGCAACCACGTGGCCGACCTGGTCGCCAAGTACGGCGAGCACTCCGCCCAGGTCCCCGAGGAACTCACCGACTACATCAAGTCCCGCCAGGGGTACGACTACTCGCACCACGGGCGCAGCGGCAACCCCGACACCGAGTTCGTACCGGACGACATCGTCGACCGGTTCTGCGTCATCGGACCGGCGGAGAAGCACATCGAGAAGCTGAACGCGCTGCGCGAGCTGGGCGTCGACCAGTTCGCCGTCTACGACATGCACGACGCGCAGGAGGCCACCATCGACGCGTACGGGAGCAAGGTCATCCCGGCCGTCAACGGCTGACCCCCGCACACCAGTTGATCTCCCCCTTCCCGCCGTCCCGGGAAGGGGGTCCCCCCGCACACCCCCCGCTCACATCCCCCCTCGACGCCACCCGCACGGCCTTTCTCCCGTCCCGTCTCCTCCCGATTGGCCTGCCCATGACCGACACCGCTCCCACGGCCATACCGCCGTCCGGCCAAGTCACCACCTCCGACGGGCGCGTCGAGCTCACCCCGGGCTCCCCGCCGCCGACCGGTCCGTACGCCAACGAGGACCTGCTGCCGGTCCCCGTCGAAAAGCGCACCTGGACCACGTACAACTTCTCCGCGCTCTGGGTCGGCATGGCCCACAACACGGCGTCCTGGACCCTGGCCTCCGGACTGATCGCGGTCGGCATGGACTGGAAACAGGCCGTGTTCACCATCGCCCTGGCCAACCTGATCGTCCTCGTCCCGATGCTGCTCACCGGACACGCCGGACCGAAGTACGGCATCCCCTTCCCGGTCTTCGCCCGTGCCAGCTTCGGCGTGCGCGGCGCCAACCTGCCCGCTGTCGTAAGGGCGTTGGTGGCGTGCGGCTGGTTCGGTATCCAGACCTGGATCGGCGGCGAGGCCATCTACTTCATCGCCGGCAAGCTGATCGGCGACAGCTGGGCGAACGCCTCGCACATCGGCGGCTACGCCTGGACCATGTGGCTGTCGTTCGCGATCTTCTGGGTGCTCCAGGTCGTCATCATCTACCGCGGCATGGAGACCATCCGGCGCTTCGAGAACTGGGCCGCGCCCTTCGTGATCGTCGGCGCGGTCGTGATGCTGATCTGGATGAGCAACAAGGCCGGCGGTCTCGGCCCGCTCTTCGACCAGCCCTCCAAGCTCGGCTGGGGCGGTGACTTCTGGAAGCTGTTCTGGCCCTCGTTGATGGGAATGATCGGCTTCTGGTCCACTCTGAGCCTGAACATCCCTGACTTCACCCGGTACGGCAGGAGCCAGAAGGCGCAGACCTGGGGCCAGGCCCTCGGCCTGCCGACCACGATGACCCTGTTCGCTTTCCTCTCGGTCCTGGTGACCTCCGGTTCCCAGGCCGTGTACGGCAAGCCGATCTGGGACCCGGTCCAGCTGGCCGCCAAGACGGACAACGTGGTCGGACTGCTCTACGCCCTGGTCACCGTCCTCGTCGCGACCCTGTCCGTGAACATCGCGGCCAACCTGGTGTCACCGTCGTTCGACTTCTCCAACATCGCGCCCCGGAAGATCAGTTTCCGCACCGGCGCCCTGATCACCTGCGTGCTCGGTGTGCTGATCTTCCCGTGGAAGCTGTACTCCGACCCACAGGGCTACATCTTCACCTGGCTCGGCCTGGTCGGCGGTCTGCTCGGCACGGTCGCCGGCATCCTCATCGCCGACTACTGGCTGCTGCGCCGCACCCGCCTCGACCTGGCCGACCTGTACCGCACGGGCGGCCGCTACTGGTACGACGGCGGCTGGAACTGGCGGGCGGTCGTCGCCTTCCTCGTCGGCGGCATCCTCGCCATCGGCGGCGCCAGCTTCAAACCGCTGATCGACGGCCGCCCGATCCCGGCCCTGTCCTCGCTCGCCGACTACGGCTGGGCGGTCGGCCTCGGCACGTCCCTGGTGCTCTACCTGGGGCTGACCCTGCTGACAGGGTCCAAGGAGGCCTGAGCGCGAAGGGCGGCCGGGGCCGTGGCTACTGGCTGCCCTTCAGCGCGGTCACCGCGCTCTTCGCCGCCTTGATGGCGCCCTTGTTGATCTCGTCCGTGTCCGGCGCCTTCTTGTTCTCGAAGTCGCTGCCGTTGTACGTGACGACCACCAGCGCGTTGGAGACCTGGGCCATCACCACGCCCTCACGGGTCTGCTGCTTGTCCTCGGTGGTGAGGTTCACGACGGAGTAGCCGCTGTCGCCGAGCCCCGGCACGGCACCGCCGCCGCTCTTCTCCGCGACCCGGTCCTTGTACTCCTTAGCCGCCGCCGCGTCCGTGTCCATGATCTCGAAGGAGACGTCGAGCCAGCGGTAGTCGTACCCCTTCAGCGCGTTCCAGGAGCAGGTACGGCGCAGCTTGGTGTCCGTGGACGGGATCTCCTTGCCGGCCGTCTTGGCGCCCGGCACCAGCGACTTGATGGTGGCCACGGGGATGCTGCCGCAGGGCGCGGGCGCGGCGGCGTACGTCTTCGTGGCCGCCGTCGACGTGGCGGACGACGACGGGGCGTCGCTCGCCGACTGGCCGGCCGTCTGCTGGGTCGGGGTGTCACCGGAGGCGGTGGTGGACGTCTTGTCAGGACCCGACGCCATCGCCCAGCCCGCACAGGCGAGCACGGCGACCGGCGTCAGGCGCGCGGTGAGGGCGAGTGGCAGTGGTAGAGAACGCAAGTCGCACTTCTCGTGGGGGACGGTGTGCCGAGGTGTCCACACTGCGGACGGGACGCCAGTGTCACACGAGTCCCTGTGGGGTGGAAGCGGAATCGTTGCCCTGCCTGTGCGGCAGGCGCTCACGCCCTGTTGACAGCATCCGCGGGCCGTCCCCGTACATCCGGAATGTCGTGTGGCCGCGGTCCCCGTACTTCCGGAATGTCGTGACTGCATCCGGCACCGGAAGGTGACCGGAGTCACCGCCGGGCGCGCTCGCGCGAGTTGCCGAACAACAGCCGGTAGGCAATGAGGAGGACCAGGGAACCGGCGATCGCGGCGCCCCAGGTGTAGAGGTCGAAGAACTGCTTCTCCACCGGGCGGTCGAGGAAGCGGGCGGAGAGCCAGCCGCCGACGAAGGCGCCCGCGATACCGATGAGGGTGGTGCCGATGAGGCCGCCCGGGTCGCGGCCGGGCAGCAGGACCTTGGCGATGGCTCCGGCGAGGAGGCCGAGGATGATCCAGCTGATGATGCCCACGTTCGTTGTCCTCCCAGTACGGGGTGGTGCCTTGCTGAGTTGCCTTGTTGCGCAAGCTTAGGAACGGCGGCGGGTGCCGGAGGCGCCTGACGCCGAGCCGTCGATGATCTGTCACCCGCTCATGACAATGCGGGGAACACGTGGAGGACATTGCGGGGAGGCCGTACCGAGTCCGGTGATCGCACGCCTACACTGAGTGTGCTTCTGTGCGGCGACTGTGAGGGGAGGGAGCGGGCTGTGGAGGAGGACTTCGGTGGCTTCACGGACCCCTCCGACGGGGTGCTGACGGAGGCGGCCGGGGTGTTCGGGCTGCTCGCCTCGCCGGCCCGGCTGCACCTCATGTGGGCGCTGTCCCAGAGCGAGAGCGATGTGACGTGCCTCGCCGACCGGGTCGGCGGCGCCCTGCCCGCGGTCAGCCAGCACCTGGCCAAGCTCAAGCTCGCCGGTCTGGTGCGGTCCCGCCGGGAGGGGCGGCGGCAGATCTACTATGTGGACGATCCGGACATCGTGACCGTGGTGCGGGTGACCGTCGGCCAGCTCACCGCACGCTCCCACCAAGTCCCCGCGCCGGTGCGCCGGTTGCGCGAGGCCGGGGTCTGAGGGCGCCGGGACGGACCGGAACGCGACCCCGACGGCGGGGGCGCCTCCGGGGTTCCACGGGGGTGCCCGGGCGTTTCCATGAGATCACTCACCTGTGAAATCGGATGAGGTCTGTGCTGATGGGGCTGTGGGTTTGTTAGATTGCGCAATCACGCAACCCAAGTGGGCCCACCTCACGCCTGCCCGTACACCGCCGAGTACGGGACGACCGTACTGTCCCCGGGCCCGACCCGTTCATGGGAGTGGAACATGACCGACCCGTGGGACGGCCCCGGGGGCCAGGCCACGCGGAGCCGTACCGACCGGGTGCCCGGACAGCGCGGTGCCCTGCCTGACGGGACGCGCTCGACCGGTGGCCGGGCCGCGGCCCGGCAGGCGGCAAGATCCCGTGGCGGCAGGGGAGGCCGGCGGGCCAAGCCGGCGGGCCGCGGCAAACGGGTGCTGAAGATCGTCGGCCTGTGCACGTCCGTCCTGCTCCTGGTCACGGCCGGCGCGGGCTGGTGGTTCTACCAGCACCTGAACGGCAACATCAACAGCGTCTCCCTCGACGGCAAGGGCGGCACCGAGAAGGCCGACGCGTTCGGCCGCACCCCGATCAACCTCCTGGTGATCGGCTCGGACGGCCGTACCAGCTCGGAGGACTGCAAACTCGGCGGCGGCTGCAAGACCACCGGGGTACAGACCGGCAACGGCAACGCGGACGTGGAGATGGTCGTCCACATATCCGCCGACCGCTCCAACGCCACGGTCATGAGCATCCCCCGCGACACCATGGTCAACGTGCCCGCCTGCAAGGACAGTGCGAGCGGCCAGTCCACCTCCGGCTACTACGGCCAGGTCAACAGCGCCCTCGAGTACGGGGCCTCCTGCCAGGTCGCCACCGTCCACCAGCTCACCGGCATCCCCATCGACCACTTCGTCAAGCTGGACTTCTCGGGCGTGGTCAAGATGTCCGACGCGGTCGGCGGTGTCTCCGTGTGCGTCAGCTCCGACGTGTACGACACCTACTCGCACCTCAAGCTGTCCAAGGGCGCCCACACCCTCAAGGGCGAGGCCGCGCTGGAGTTCGTCCGCTCCCGGCACGGCTTCGGCGACGGCAGCGACCTCGGCCGTACCGTCTCCCAGCACCTCTTCCTCAGCGCGATGATCCGCAAGTTCAAGAGCGCGGGCACGCTCACCGACCCCACCGCGGTCTACGATCTCGCGGACGCCGCCACCAAGGCGCTCACCGTGGACGACGGCCTCGGCAGCGTGAACAAGCTGATCTCCCTCGCGGCCGACGTGAACAAGGTCCCCACCAAGCGGATGACCTTCACCACCATGCAGACCGCCCCCGACCCGACCAACAGCAACCGCGTGGTGGTGGGCGACGGAGCCAAGGACCTGTTCGCCACCATGGCCAACGACCAGTCGCTGACGACCAGTTCGGGCAAGAAGTCGTCTGCCGCCTCGGCCACCGCGAAGCCGAAGGCCACCGCCTCGGCCGTACCCGCCGCCCAGATCGCCGTGACCGTCGAGAACGGCACCGACATCACGGGCCGCGCCTCCGCGATCGCGACCTCGCTGATCTCGCAGGGCTTCAGCACCGGTACGACCACGGCCAACGCGCCGAGCTCGGCGACCACGACCACCGTGACCTACGGCAGCGGCAACAAGGCCGAGGCACAGACCGTCGCCAAGGCCCTGGACGTGCCCAGCTCGCACATCAAGCAGGGCACCGGCACCGGCGTGACCCTGGTCATCGGCAGCGACTGGACGTCCGGCACCAGCTACCCGGCCAGTTCCGGCGACACCAAGGCCGCCGTCTCCAACGCCAACGCCTCGACCGCCAACGACTCCAAGACCTGCGCCAAGGTCAGCACCTACAAGACGGTCAGCCTCAACGGGGTCGCGATGACACCGGCCCAGGCGTACGCGGCGGCGCGCGGCAAGCCCGACTCGGACGAGGGGTAGGACGAGGAGGAGCAGGGCGAACGGTGGGGTTCGCGTGACGGCGACCGGGAAACGATGTAGCCGCCAGGCAGTCGGCCGGTCACGCGAGCACCGAGGTGAGAGATGCAGTTCACCACCCGTCCCACTCTCCAGGGCACCTTCGGGATGGTGTCGTCCACCCACTGGCTGGCCTCCCAGTCGGCGATGGCGGTCCTGGAGAACGGCGGCAACGCCTACGACGCGGCCGTCGCGGGCGCGTTCGTAATGCACGTGGTCGAACCGCACCTCAACGGGCCCGCCGGGGAGGTGCCGATCCTGCTCGCTCCGGCCGGCGGCGGGGTGCGCGTGCTGTGCGGGCAGGGCGTGGCCCCGGCCGGTGCCACGGTCGCCCACTACCGGGGGCTCGGCCTGGACCTGGTCCCTGGCACCGGCCCGCTGGCCGCGGCCGTCCCCGGAGCCTTCGACGCCTGGCTGCTCCTGCTGCGCGACCACGGCACCAAGCCGCTCGACGAGATCCTGGGGTACGCCATCGGCTACGCCGAGCACGGGCACCCGCCCGTGGAGAACCTCGGCGCGACCGTGGCGAGCGTACGGAAGCTGTTCGAGGCCGAGTGGACCTCGTCGGCCGACCTCTATCTGCCCGGTGGCCGCGAGCCCAGGCCCGGTGAGCTGTTCCGCAATCCCGCCCTCGCCGCCACCTGGCGGCGGCTGCTCGCCGAGACCGCGGGTACCGGGGACCGGGAGGCGCGGATCGACGCGGCCCGCGAGGTGTGGCGCACCGGCTTCATCGCCGAGGCCCTGGTCCGGCAGGCCGCCCGCCCCACCATGGACACCAGCGGCGAACGGCACACCGGCACCCTCACCGCCGCCGACCTGGCCGGCTGGTCCGCGAGCTACGAGTCCCCGGTGTCGTACGACTGGAACGGCTGGACGGTGTGCAAGGCCGGCCCCTGGAGCCAGGGCCCGGCCTTCCTCCAGCAGCTGGCCCTGCTGCCGCCCGAGCTGCCCGCATACGGCTCCGCCGACTACGTCCACCTCCTGATCGAGGGCTGCAAGCTCGCCATGGCCGACCGCGAGGCCTGGTACGGGGACGCGGCCGAGGTGCCGCTGGCCGAACTGCTCTCGGACGCGTACAACGCCGGGCGGCGCGCCCTGATCGGCGCCAGGGCCTCCGCGGAGCTGCGGCCCGGCAGCCCAGGTGGACGGGCGCCCCGGCTGCCCGGGTACGCGCGCGTGGAGACCCGGCCGGACACCGCCTTCGACCCGCTGGGCGCCGGTGAGCCGACCGTCGCGCAGATCCCGGGGGACCCGCAGGCCGCCGCCGACGGCACCACCCGGGGCGACACCTGCCACCTGGACGTCGTCGACCGCTGGGGCAACATGATCGCGGCCACGCCCAGCGGCGGCTGGCTCCAGTCCAACCCCGTCGTTCCCGAGCTGGGCTTCCCGCTGGGTACCCGGCTCCAGATGGCCTGGCTGGAGGAGGGCCTGCCGAACTCCCTCACACCTGGCCGCCGCCCCCGCACCACGCTCACGCCGTCGATCGCGCTGCGCGACGGGGTCCCGGTGCTGGCCTTCGGTACGCCCGGCGGCGACCAGCAGGACCAGTGGCAGCTGCACTTCTTCCTTGCCGTCGCGCTGCGCGGCGAGGTGCGCGGCGGCCTCGACCTCCAAGGCGCGATCGACGCCCCGAACTGGCACAACGACAGCTTCCCCAGCTCCTTCCACCCGCGCGGGCGCCGTCCCGGAAGCGTGACCGTCGAGTCCGGGACGGACCCCGGGGTGGTGGAGGAGCTGCGGCGGCGCGGCCATGACGTGACGGTCGGGCCCGGCTGGTCGGAGGGGCGGCTGTGCGCGGTGGCGCGGGACCCGGAGACCGGGGTGCTGTCGGCGGGAGCGAACCCGCGCGGGATGCAGGGGTATGCGGTGGGGCGGTGACCGTCGGGGCGGAGCGCGGAACACGGTGATCTCACGGGGCTGAGCAGTCGGTGACCTCCTCGTCACCGGGTCCGCCTGTTCGTCCGGATTCCATGCGCCGTACATCTAGGCGGCGGGGATTGTCAGCGACGCGTGCTCTCATTGAGGCATGATCGAAGCAACGGAGACCATCGACGAGTTTCTCCTTCAGCACGCCGGTGACGTCGAGGACGCCATCCGCAAGGCCGCCCGGACCGAGATCCTGCCCCGCTGGCGCCGGCTCGCCGACCACGAGGTCGACCAGAAGAGCGGGCCGCACGACCTGGTGACGGACGCCGACCGGCTCGCCGAGAGGTACCTCACCGGGCGCTCGGCGCCCTGCTGCCGGGCTCCGTCGTGGTCGGCGAAGAGGCGGTGCACGCGGACCCGGAGACCTACGAGGCGCTCCAGGGCGACGCGCCGGTGTGGATAGTCGACCCGGTCGACGGCACCCGCCAGTTCGTCCGCGGCGAGGACGGCTTCTGCACACTGGTCGCGCTCGCCCACCGGGGCGTCCTGCTCGCCTCCTGGACCTACGCCCCGGCCCGTGACCAACTCGCCACGGCGGTACGGGGGAAGGGCGCCTTCCTCGACGGCGTACGGCTGCACGCCGGGCCGCCCGCGGAGGGCCGGGACCTACGGATAGCCACCTCCCACCCGGACTACACGACCGACGCACAGAAGCGCGCGCTGTTCGCCCTGTGGGTCGACGGTGTCGCCCCGCGCGCCTGCGGCTCGGCGGGCCTGGAGTATCTCGCCGTCGCCCGGGGCGAGTTGGACGCGACGACGTTCTCCTGGGAGGCCGCCTGGGACCATGCGGCCGGGTTGCTGCTGGTCGAGGAGGCGGGCGGCGCCCACCTCACACTCGCCGGCGAGCCCTTCCGGATCACCGGTGACAACGCCCTGCCGTTCACCGCGGCACGCGACGCCGCCACTGCCCACCGCGTGGTGGACCTGCTGCTGAACCCGCACTGGTAACCCCGGACGAGGGCGGTGTCAGTCCTGCGGCATATCCTGAACCCGAGTGGCCAATCGGCTGACGAAGGGGTCCGAAGGTGCCGTCGATGCTCGATGCGGTCGTGGTGGGGGCGGGGCCGAACGGCCTGACGGCCGCCGTGGAGCTGGCCCGGCGCGGCTTCTCCGTCGCCGTCTTCGAGGCGCGGGACACCGTGGGCGGCGGCGCCCGCACCGAGGAGCTCACGCTGCCCGGCTTCCGGCACGACCCGTGCTCCTCGGCGCACCCGCTCGGTGTCAACTCGCCCGCGTTCCGCGCCCTGCCCCTGGAGCGCTACGGCCTGGAGTGGCTGCACCCCGAGCTGCCGATGGCGCACCCCTTCCCGGACGGCAGCGCGGCCGTGCTGGCCCGTTCCGTGGCCGAGACGGCGGCCTCCTTCGGACCGCGCGACGCGGGCACCTACCGCAGGCTGGTCGAGCCGTTCCTGCCCAGGTGGGACACCCTGGCCCGGGACTTCATGTCCCTGCCGCTGACCGCGCTGCCCCGCGACCCGCTCACCCTCGCCCGCTTCGGCCTGGTCGGGCTGCCGCCCGCCACCCTGCTGCTGCGCCGCTTCCGCGACGAGCGGGCCAGGACGCTGTTCGCCGGCCTTGTCGCCCATGTCATGGCCCCGCTCAGCGGTCTCGCGACCGGCGCCGTCGGCATGGTCTTCGCGCTCGCCGCACACGCCCGCGGCTGGCCGCTGGCCCGGGGCGGCTCCCAGGCCATCTCCGACGCCCTCGCCGCGTATCTCAAGGACCTCGGCGGCGCGATCCACACCGACTACGAGGTCAAGCGGCTGGACGACCTGCCGCCCGCGCGGTCCTACATCTTCGACACCTCGCCGACCGCCCTGGCCCGTATCGCCGGCCTCGGCAACTACTACGAGGACTACCGTTACGGCCCGGGCGTCTTCAAGATCGACTACGCGCTGGACGGACCGGTCCCGTGGACGGCCCCGGAGGCCCGCCGCGCCGGGACCGTGCAGATCGGCGCGGACAGCGCGGAGATCGGCACCGCCCTGCGCGCCGCCTCCCGCGAGGGCCGCGCCCCCGACCGGCCGTTCATGATCACCGTGCAGCCCGGTGTCGTGGACCCGTCCCGCGCCCCCGAGGGCAAGCAGGTCTTCTGGGCGTACGCCCATGTGCCCAACGGCTGGACCGGCGACCTCACGGATGTGATGGAGCGTCAACTTGAGCGCTACGCCCCGGGGTTCCGCGACCGCGTCCTGGTCCGTGCCACCGCCGGACCCGCCGAACTCGCCGCCCGCAACGCCAACTACGTCGGCGGCGACATCGGCACCGGCGCGGTCTCCGGGCTGCAGATCCTGCTCCGCCCCAAGCTCTCCCTGTTCCCGTACGGCACCCCGCATCCGGCCGTCTTCATCTGCTCGGCGGCCACCCCGCCCGGCCCGGGCGTGCACGGCATGTCGGGGCACAACGCGGCCAAGGCCGTATGGAGGAGGCTGAGACAGTCATGACCCGCATCACGCTCGTCCAGGGCGACATCACCCGGCAGACCGCCGACGCGATCGTCAACGCGGCCAACTCCTCCCTGCTCGGCGGCGGAGGCGTGGACGGCGCCATCCACCGGCGCGGCGGCCCCGCGATCCTGGAGGAGTGCCGCAAGCTGCGCGCCGCGCAGTACGGCAAGGGTCTGCCCACCGGCCAGGCGGTCGCCACCACCGCCGGCGACCTCGACGCCCAGTGGGTCATCCACACCGTCGGCCCCGTCCACTCCAAGAGCGAGGACCGCTCCGAACTGCTGGCCTCCTGCTACCGCGAGTCCCTGAAGCGCGCCGACGAACTCGGCGCCCGCACGGTCGCGTTCCCCGCCATCTCCACCGGTATCTACGGCTGGCCGATCGACGACGGCGCCCGGATCGCCGTGGCGACCGTCCGGGAGACGGACACGGCCGTCGAGGAGGTCCGGTTCGTGCTCTTCGACGAACGGGCCTACGAGACGTTCGCCGCTCAGCTGACCTGAGAGCGGGCACTCACACCGGGTCCCGCACGATGATCCGCGCAGGCACCGGCACCAGCCCCGCCGAGTCCAGCCCCAGCGCGGTGCGCGCCGCCGGCCGACCGTGGGCCTCCGCGTCGATGTGCACGGCGGTCAGGGCGGGCGTGCTCAGCTCGCCGTACTCGGTGTCGTCGTAGCCGATCACCGCGATGTCGCCGGGCACGGCCAGGCCCAGGTCGTGCAGGGCGGTCAGGGTGCGCAGGGCGAGGTCGTCGTCGAAGGCGGCGACCGCCGTGACGTCCGGGTGTGCCTCGCGCAGGTCGGCGACCGCGCCGGTGCCCGCCTGCTTCGGGCGGGGCACCGTGACCGGGACCAGGGGCGGCAGGCCGAGGCTGTGCACGGTGTGCTCGGCGAACCGCCGCCGGGCCCGGGCCCGGCGCCGAGTCCTCCGCCGGCAGGGCCGGCGCGATCCGGGTGTGCCCGTGCTCGGCGGATGCCGGATCTGCAGGGCCGCGTGCGCGGCGAGGCCGTCCTTCCGGCCACCGCCCAGGTCCTCCAGGTCGTGACCGGTCAGATACGGCTCGGCGAAGCGGATCATGGCACGCGGGGTGATCGCGTCGAGCACCTGCCGGGTCGCCTCCGCCGAGTGCTGCCCGTGCCGCACCAGGAGGACATGCCCGTGGGCGGCGAGTTCGTCGTCCAGACCCCGCACACAGCTGCGTGAGTGGTTGCCCTCCAGACCCCGGTCCAGGTCGAGGACCACCACCCGGGAACTGCCCTCACGCAGCGCGCGGGCCACCCCGTGCGGGACATGGCCGAGGTCGCGCGCGGCCTGCCGTACCCGGTCGCGGGTGGCGGCCGAGACGGACTGGCGCGGGTCGTCGTTCAGGACGAAGCTGACCGTGGCACGCGAGACACCGCCGGCGGCGGCCACGTCGTTCAGCGTGGCTCTCCCGGAGCCACTCATCACCCAGCCCCGGTCATCGATTCCGGCCGCTCGGTCTAGGCAGTGCCGACCGGGACCAGATGGGCCTCGGCCGCGCGCCGGAACGCCGGGAACAGGGGGTGGCGGTCGCCGGCCCGGGTGGCCAGGACGACCTGGAGCGGGTCCGCGTCCACGACAGGCACGGCGACGATGTCCGGCCGCAGGTTGCCCCGGAAGCCCGCCGGCGCCAGCGACACCACCTCACCGCTCGCCACCAGCTCCAGCTTGTCCTCCAGCGTGTCCACCAGGGCGCCCAGGTTGGTGTGACCGGGGGGATTCGCGCCCACCCGGTCGGCGCCGGTGAAGCGGGGGAGCGGCTCGTCGGCGAAGTCGGCGAGGGTGACCGACTCCTCGCCCGCCAGCCGGTGGCCGAGCGGGACCAGCAGGACCCGCGGCTCGTCGTACAGAACCGCGATGTCCAGACCGTCGGCGGTGAACAGGAACCGGGTCACCACCACGTCGACCCGGTGGTCGAGCAGCGCGTCACGCGGTTCGTTCCAGTCCACGTGCAGGGTGCGGACGTCGGCCTCCGGGTGGCGGTGGCGCACGTCCCGTACGGCCGGGGTGACGATCTGGTGGGTGGTGTAACCGACCGTGAACGGGCCGTGCGCGGCGGCCGAGCGCGCGCTCGCGGCGGCCCGGGCGGCACTCCGCAGCAGCTCCCTGGCCTGCGGCAGAAAGGTCTCTCCAGCCTCGGTGAGCCGGGTGCCGCGCGGGGTGCGATCAAGCAGCCGGACCCCCAGCTCCCGCTCCAGCCGCCGGATCTGACGGCTCAGCGACGGCTGGGCCAGATGCAGCGCGTCGGCCGCCCGGCCGAAGTGCAACTCCTCGGCGACCACGGTGAAGTAGCGCACCAGGCGCAGCTCCAGGTCCACCGGCGGTACGAAGGAATCGGGCACCCCTCGACTGTACTCCCGCCGTCGTGAGCTGCGGTGATGACCGGACAGGCATCGCCGGGTGCGGAACAGGTCTTGGACCGGGGCCGCGGGCCGGACGCACGCTGGAGTCATCCCAGCACATTCACTCTCCGTGAGGTGATTCGTCATGCGTGTGTTCGTCACCGGCGCCACCGGGTTCATCGGCAGCGCGGTCGTCCGCGAACTGCTCGGCGCCGGGCACCAGGTGCTCGGCCTCGCCCGCTCGGACGCGGCCGAGGCGGCCCTGAAGGAGGTGGAGGCGGAGGCGCACCGGGGCGACCTGAACGACGTCGACGGGCTGCGGGTCGCGGCGGAATCGGCGGACGGGGTGGTCCACACGGGCTTCAACCACGACTTCTCCGACATGCAGGGTGCCCTGCGCACCGAACTCGCGGCCCTGGCGGCCTTCGGCGACGCCCTCGCCGACTCCCACCGCCCCCTGGTCATCAGCTCTGTGACAGGGCTGCTCACCCCGGGCCGTCTCGGCACCGAGACGGACGGCCCCGACCCGGCGGCGCCCGGCGCGCACCGCGGTGAGTCGGAGCGAGCCGCCCTCGCCCTGGCCGACCGCGGGATACGCGTCTCCGCGATCCGGCTCCCGGCCTCCGTACACGGCACCGGCGACCACGCCTTCGTCCCACACCTGATCGAACTCGCCCGGGAGAAGGGCGCCGCCGCCTATCCGGGCGACGGCGCCAACCGCTGGCCGGCCGTGCACCGCCTGGACGCGGCCGTCCTCTTCCGCAAGGCCCTGGAGACCGCCCCGGCCGGTGCCGTGCTGCACGCGGCCGCCGAGGAGGGCGTACCGCTCCGCGACATCACCTCGGTCATCGGCCGCCGCCTCGGCCTGCCGGTCGTGTCCCTCGCGCCGGAGGAGGCGGCCGCCCACTTCGGCTGGATGATCGGCTTCGTCGGTAACGACAACCCGACGTCCAGCGCCGCGACCCGGGAGCGCTACGAGTGGCGGCCCGAGCAGCCGGGGCTGCTGGCCGACATCGACCAGGACCACTACTTCGACTGAGAGTCACATAGGACCCTGGAGGTCAGCGCACCTACGTGTCGGATTTCCGCCAGCATCGGCCACACCCGGTGGCCGATGCTGGACCCATGCAGAACATGCAGAAAGGGACGATCCTCGACCGAGAGCACTGTGTGCGGGCCGTGCAGTCGAAGGACGCACGGTTCGACGGCTGGTTCTTCACGGCCGTCCTGACCACCCGCATCTACTGCCGGCCCAGCTGCCCGGTGGTTCCGCCCAAGCCCGAGAACATGACCTTCTACCCGAGCGCGGCCGCCTGCCAGCAGGCCGGCTTCCGTGCCTGCAAGCGCTGCCGCCCCGACACCAGCCCCGGCTCCCCGGAGTGGAACCAGCGCGCCGACCTGGTCGCCCGCGCCATGCGGCTGATCGCCGACGGGGTCGTGGACCGCGACGGCGTGCCCGGTCTCGCCGCCCGCCTCGGCTACAGCCCCCGGCAGGTCGAACGCCAGCTCCTCGCCGAACTCGGCGCCGGCCCGCTGGCCCTCGCGCGGGCCCAGCGCGCCCAGACCGCCCGCCTGCTGATCGAGACGACCCCCCTGCCGATGGCCGAGATCGCCTTCGCGGCCGGCTTCTCCTCGATCCGCACCTTCAACGACACCGTCCGCGAGGTCTTCGCGCTGTCCCCGAGCGACCTGCGCAACCGCCGCCCACGCTCGGCGCATCTCGCCCCGGGAGTGCTCACCCTCCGGCTGCCCTTCCGCGCCCCCCTCAACCCCGACAACCTCTTCGGCCACCTCGCCGCCACCGCCGTACCCGGCGTCGAGGAGTGGCGGGAAGGCGCCTACCGGCGGACCCTCCGGCTGCCGTACGGCCACGGCATCGCCGCCCTCGCCCCGCGGCCCGACCACATCGCCTGCCGGCTCACCCTCAGCGACCTGCGGGACCTGCCCGTCGCGATCAGCCGCTGCCGGCGGATGCTCGACCTGGACGCCGACCCGGTCGCGGTCGACGACCAGCTGCGCACTGACCCCGTCCTGGCTCCGCTGGTGGACAAGGCGCCCGGCCGCCGGGTGCCCCGCACGGTCGACGAGGCGGAGTTCGCGGTGCGGGCCGTGCTCGGCCAGCAGGTCTCCACGGCCGCCGCCCGCACCCACGCGGCCCGCCTGGTGACCGCCCACGGCACTCCGGTGGACGACCCGGAGGGCGGCCTCACCCACCTCTTCCCGTCTCCCGAGGCGCTGGCCGAACTGCCCCCCGAGACCCTGGCGATGCCCCGCACCCGCCGCACCACCTTCACCACCCTGGTCGGCCAACTCGCCGACGGCACCCTGCACTTGGGTGTGGAGAGCGACTGGGCCCAGGCTCGCGCCAAGCTCCTCGAACTCCCCGGCTTCGGCCCCTGGACCGTCGACGTCATCGCCATGCGCGCTCTCGGCGACCCCGACGCCTTCCTCCCCACTGACCTCGGAATCCGCCGCGCCGCCCAGGAGCTGGGCCTGCCCGGCACCCCGGCCGCCCTCACCGCACGCGCGGCCGCCTGGCGCCCTTGGCGGGCCTACGCGGTCCAGTACCTGTGGGCGACCGACAGCCACCCGATCAACTTCCTTCCCGTGTAAGGAACCTTGCCGTGAAGAACCACACCGTCACCGACAGCCCCTACGGCCCCCTCACCCTGGTCGCCGAGGACGGCACGCTCTGCGGCCTCTACATGGAGGCCCAGCGCCACCGCCCGCCCGAGGAGACCTTCGGCGCCCGCGACGACACCCTCTTCACCGAGGCCGAGGAACAGCTGACCGCCTACTTCGCGGGCGAGTTGAAGGAGTTCACCCTCGAACTGCGCCTGAACGGCTCCCCGTTCCAGCGCAGCGTCTGGGCCCAGCTGGCGCGGATCCCGTACGGCGAGACCCGCACCTACGGCGAACTCGCCGACGCCCTCGGCAACCCGCAGGCCTCCCGAGCGGTCGGCCTCGCCAACGGGAAGAACCCCATCGGCATCATCGTCCCCTGCCACCGCGTCATCGGCGCGAACGGCAGCCTCACCGGCTACGGCGGCGGCCTGCCCCGCAAGCAGCGCCTGCTGGACTTCGAGCGGGGCGCGGGCCTCTTCTGACCGGCGTCCGACAGGGCTTAGGCGGCTCGCAGCTCCGCGAGGAGCTTCGGCAGCGCGGTTCCGATCGGCTCCCGGAGGACCTCGTCGGCCCGGTCGTCGTACGGTGTCGGCTCGGCGTTGACGATGACCAGCCGGGCGCCGTGGTCGGCGGCCACACCCGCCAGCCCGGCGGCCGGCTGCACCTGGAGGCTGCTGCCGACGGCGATGAACACGGTGCACGCCTTGCTGATGGCGAGGGCCTCGCCGAGGACGACCGGGTCGAGCCGCTCACCGAACATCACGGTCGCCGACTTGAGGATCCCCCCGCACTCCAGGCACAGCGGATCCTCCTCACCGGCCTCGACGCGGGCGATCGCGTCCACCATCGGCCCGCGCGCATGGCACTTGGTGCACACCACGCTGCGCGCCGAGCCGTGCAGTTCGAGCACCTTGCGGGCGGGCATCCCGGCGAGCTGGTGCAGCCCGTCCACGTTCTGCGTGATGACCCGCACCGGGATCCCGGACCTGTCCAGCTCGGCGACGGCGCGATGGGCGGCGTTCGGCTCGGCCTTCAGGGTGCGGTTCTTGCGCCGCACCTGCCAGGACCGGCGCCGGATCTCCGGGTCGCCCATGTAGTAGTCGTACGTCACGAGCTTCTCGGCCTCGGGGTCCCTGCGCCACAGACCGTTCGGGCCGCGGTAGTCGGGGATCCCGGAGTCGGTCGAGATGCCGGCGCCGCTGAGGATGGCGACGAGGGGCTTGGTCATGCGTTCGAGGGTAGGGCGGGGCGGGCGCGGGCGGCGAGCGGATATCGCCCGGCCCCCGGGATCACCCGGCGCGGTGGCCGTTCTCCAGTTCCGCGGTACCCGCGCCCTCGTCCAGTACGTCCAGCGCGGCCAGCACCCGGCGGCCCAGAGCGCCCGGCAGGTACCCGGTGAGTTCGGCGCGCGGGACCAGCCGCCAGGACAGCAGTTCCTCCTCCTGGAGCCGGATCGCCTTGAGGTCGGCGTCGGTGACCACACCGCCGTCGTACAGGTAGGCGACGATCGGTGGCCGGCCCGTGCCGTGCACCCAGTCCACCGCGAGCAGCCGGCCCATCTCCCGGTCGAGGCCGATCTCCTCCAGGGTCTCCCGGCGGGCGCCCTGGCGCGGGGTCTCCCCGTCGTCGGACTCGACGGTTCCGCCCGGCAGCGCCCAGCCCTCCCGGTAGTTGGGCTCGACGAGCAGCACCCGTCCCTCGGCGTCCCGGAAGAGTGCGGCCGCCCCGGCGAGGATCCGGGGGAGGCTCGCGATGTACGCGGCGTAGGTGTCAGTCGTGGTCACTCAGGAAGAGTAACCAGCGCGGGCTCGCTGCTCGTCCGGGCGAGCCGCACGGTGCGCTCCGCCAGGTCGCTGATGCGGGCCCCGTCGAAGCCGAAGACGGCGCTGCGGACCGTGTCCTGAAGGGGGTCCTTCCACTGGTCGGGGATGGCCGCCGCGCCGGTCAGCACCCCGGCCACCGAGCCCGCCGTCGCGCCGTTGGAGTCGGTGTCCAGGCCGCCGCGGACGGTGAGGGCGACGGTCCGGGTGAAGTCGCCGTCGCCGTAGAGCAGCCCGGCGGTGAGCACGGCCACGTTCGGGACGGCGTGGATCCAGCCCAGGCCCGCGGTCTCCTCGGACACGGTGGTGAGGGTGTCCTCCCAGCTCAGCCGGGTCTCGTACAGGGAGACGACCCGGCGCACGGTCCGGGCCAGGCGGCAGCTCGCCGGTACGACGGTGAGCGCGGTGCAGATGGCCTGCCGCACCGTCGGCGCGGTGAACGCCGCGGAGATCAGCGCGGCGGCCCACATGGCGCCGTACACCCCGTTCCCGGAGTGCGACAGCACCGCGTCGCGGCGGGCCAGGGCGGCGGCCCGGTGCGGGTCGTCCGGGCAGGTCCAGCCGAAGATGTCGGCGCGGATCAGGGCGCCGATCCACTCCTGGTACGGGTTGTCGTAGGTGGCGGTGAGGGGCGGCTTCAGGCCGTCCGCGAGGTTGCGGTACGCGGCCCGTTCCGCCGTGAAGGTCTGGAGGTACGGCAGCCGCAGCAGCCACAGCTCGCCGACCTGCTCGGTGCTGAAACCGAAGCCGTGGGTCTCCAGGAGGTCCAGGCCGAGGATCGCGTAGTCGACGTCGTCGTCACGGCAGCTGCCGTGGATCCGGCCGCGCACGCACTGCCGCCACTCGGGGCGCAGTGCCAGGGCGTCGCTCTCGTCGGCGGGCTCGGGGAGGTAGTCGGTGAGCGGCAGGGCGGCGGCCCGCCGCAGGTAGCCGTCGATGCGCTCCCGGGTCCACAGGTCGCCCCGCTCGACCGGTTTGCCGAGCATGTTGCCCGCGATCCGGCCGAGCCAGCCGCCGAGCACACGGTCGGCGAGGTCAGGCCCGGCGGTGCCGTGGTTGCTCATGGCTGTGGTCTACCCGTTTTCCCAGGCGGTTCCCAGGCCTTTCCCAGGCTTCGGTCGGGGAATGACGGCAAGGGTGTCCTCCGGTTAAGGTCACAGCGGCGCGACTGGCCTTGACGTGCGTGAGGCCCGGAGAGCAAGGGGATTACAGGTGACACAGCGCGTGCTCATCGCCGCGGACAAGTTCAAGGGCTCGCTGACGGCCGTGCAGGTCGCCGAGCGGGTCACGGCGGGGCTCAGGCGGGTCGTGCCCGGCCTCGACGTCGAGGCGCTGCCCGTCGCGGACGGCGGGGACGGCACGGTGGCCGCGGCGGTCGCGGCCGGGTTCGACCGGCACGAGCGGGCGGTCGCCGGGCCGCTGGGCCAGGAGGTAACCGCCACGTTCGCGCTGCGCGGCGACACCGCGGTCGTGGAGATGGCCGAGGCGAGTGGGCTGCAGCGGCTGCCCCGCGGGGTCTTCGCGCCCCTGACGGCCTCCACCTACGGCTCCGGAGAGCTGCTGCGGGCCGCGCTCGACGCGGGTGCGCGCACGATCGTCTTCGGCGTCGGAGGCAGTGCCACGACCGACGGCGGCGCCGGAATGCTGTCGGCGCTCGGGGCTCGGTTCCTGGACGAGGACGGCGGACCGGTACCGCCGGGCGGGGGCGGCCTCGCGGCCCTGGCCCGCGCGGACCTGTCCGGGCTGGACCCGCGCCTGGCCTCCGTCGACCTGATCCTCGCCAGCGACGTTGACAACCCGCTCACCGGCCCGAAGGGCGCGCCCGCGGTCTACGGCCCGCAGAAGGGGGCCTCGCCGGACGACGTGGCTGCCCTGGACGAGACGCTCGGCCACTTCGCGATGGTCCTGGAGGCCGAGGTCGGCCCGCGCGCCGTGGAGTACGCGGCCGCGCCGGGTGCCGGGGCCGCCGGGGGCATCGGGTACGGGGCCCTGCTGCTCGGCGCCCGCTTCCGGCCCGGCATCGAGGTCATGCTCGACGTCCTGGGCTTCGCGCCCGCGCTGGAGCGGGCGTCGCTCGTCATCACCGGTGAGGGCTCGCTTGACGAGCAGACCCTGCACGGGAAGGCCCCGGCGGGGGTGGCGGCCGCGGCGCGTGCCGCAGGCAAGGAGGTCGTGGCGGTGTGCGGACGCCTCGCCCTGCCGCCGGCGGAGCTCGGCCGGGCCGGAATCCGGCGGGCGTATTCGCTGACGTCGGTGGAGCCGGACGTGGTGAAGTGCATCGCGGACGCCGGGCCGATCCTGGAGCGGGTCGCCGAGCAGATCGCGCGGGACTTTCTCTGCTGAGGGCGGCCTAGACCGGCGTCAGGACGCCCGTCGAGTCACGGTAGTAGCTGCCACTCGTGAGGCCCCACACCTTGTGCTTGTTGTGGAGCCACTGGAACGCGATGTCGTGCACGATCTCGGCGGGGCGCTCCCAGACCACGGAGTGTCCCGCCCCCTCCAGCTCGAACATCAGCTTCTCGGGCCCGCCGACGGCCTTGTAGAGGGCCGGCACGGAGAAGCGCAGGGGCGGGGGCACGGGGACGTTCGGCGCGGTGTTGGCCGTCTTGTCCAGCTCGCCGTAGACGATGACGACGGGAACCCGGTCACCGAGGACGTAGTTGCCCAGCGCGTCCTGGTAGGGCACCGTCTCCTTGGTCCAGCCCCAGAAGTAGGAGTTCCGGAACCGGTGTATGCCCTCGAACACGCCGGGTGACAGCTCCCGGCCCCAGGTGCTGCCGACGGGGTCGTTCGCCATCATGGCGGCCCACGCCTTGTCCTCCATGCCGGGCTCGCGTTGGGGCGGGGTGCCCTGCTCGTTGTTCCATGCGCCCACGAAGCCCTTCTTGTCGCTGACGAACATGGGGAAGCCGTACAGGGTGGGTGGGTCGGAGACCGGCAGCGAGGTGGCCGCCGGAATGGCGAAGGGATCCGCGGGATCCCCCGACCACCGCCCGTCGGGCGGGAAGACGGGAGCGAGCAGGAACAGGCTCTTGACGACCTCGGGGTGCTGGAGGGTGTACGGCCCCATGGACGCCGCCGCCGCGGACCAGCCGATGAAGTCCATGGGCTTCTCCCGGTGAGGCAGCGACCTGATGAAGTCGACCACGGTGGCCAGCTCCGCGCACTCGCTCTCCGTGTTGCCCAGTTGGTGCGGGTACAGAGGCAGGCCGGTGTACGGGGGCGACAGCGGATTGGGGGAGAGGACGCTGCGCTGTGCGGGGCCGGCGTTGCGGGGCTCGTCCATCTTCGGGCGGGGCGACCGGCCGTTGCCCTGCAGGTCCATCAGGAAGACGTCGTAGTGGTGCTTGGCCAGGTCCTGCGCCCAGTTGTAGTCGATGGTGGACCCGGGAACCGTGAGGTCGTATCCGGCGAGAACCGGGACGCTCCGGCCGTGGAGCATCAGCACCACCTCGTGCGGCTGGTTGCCCTCGGTGCCGTCGTACTCCCGGACGAAGAGGTTCACGGTGTCGCCCTCGTTCGCCGGCAGCTTCGAGACGTGCGGGACCGAGTAGTCCTTGTGAGTGAGTGCGGTCATGGCTGTCCTCCGATCCGTAAGACGGGGGCAATCCCCCTCCCCGAATGGGGACAAATCCCCGTAAAGTTCAGCCCAATTCCACCGTCCTCCGCGGCCTCGCCCTCTGCAACTCGGCGTCTGCCAGGGTTGGTTGACCCGTCAAAGGCCAACGCCATACGCCCTTGAACGCGAAACGGGTGTGGCCCGAGCCTCGCAGGCTCGGGCCACACCCGTTTCGCGTCGTGACGAGGGTCAGGGCAGCTGTGCCGCCCGTGCCTCGCGCCGGTTGTCGCGGAAGTTGTTCACCCGGCGGGCCGTGGCGAACAGCGGGATCACCGCACCCGTCACCAGCTGCAGCGCGCAGCCGGTCTGGAGGAGCAGCTGGCCGCCCGGGGCGTCGAACGCCCAGGCCGCCAGGAGGCCCACGCCGAGCACGATCCAGGACAGCATCGCGACCGCGAGGCGGCCACGCGGCTTCGGGTACTCGACCCGGCTCACCATCAGCCACGCCGTGCCGAGGATCGCGAGCAGCGTCGCGAAGAACGGCAGCTCCAGGAGCACGATCGAGACGACCGTGAGGGCGCCGAACGGCGACGGCATGCCCTGGAACATGCCGTTCGGCGGCGACACGCACGAGAAGCGCGCGAGTCTCAGCACCACGGCCAGCAGCACCACGACCGCTCCGACCGCGGCCACCTTCTGGTACGCGTCGTCCGCCACCATGCCGTAGACGAGGACGAAGTACGCCGGGGCGAGGCCGAAGCTGATCAGGTCGGAGAGGTTGTCCAGCTCGGCGCCCATGGGGGAGGAGCGCAGCTTGCGCGCCACCAGGCCGTCGAACAGGTCGAAGATCGCCGCGCAGAGCATCAGGATGACCGCGGTCGCGGCGCTGTGGCGTGCCATGCCCGCCGACTGGTCGTCCCCGGTGAGGTGCGGGATCAGGATGCCGGTGGTGGTGAAGTACACCGCCATGAAGCCGCACGTCGCGTTGCCGAGCGTGAGGGTGTCCGCTATCGAGAGGCGGAGAGAGAGCGGCATCTCCTCCTCGTCGTCGCCGATCTCGTCGGCCTCGGGCACCCAGCCCGCCTGGGTCTCAGGATCAATCACGGTCAATGCGAGTCACCCCAGCCACGGTCTTCTGGCCGACCTCGACCGCGACCTCCACGCCCTCCGGCAGGTAGATGTCGACGCGCGAGCCGAAGCGGATCAGACCGATGCGGTCGCCCTGCTCGACCTTCGTGCCCTGCGGGACGTAGGGGACGATGCGGCGGGCCACCGCGCCGGCGATCTGGATCATCTCGATGTCGCCGAGTTCGGTGTCGAAATGCCACACTACGCGCTCGTTGTTCTCGCTCTCCTTGTTGAAGGCGGGAACGAAGCCACCGGGGATGTGTTCCACCGACGTCACCTGGCCCGAGAGGGGCGCGCGGTTGACGTGGACGTTGAGCGGGCTCATGAAGATGGCGACGCGGGTGCGGCCGTCCTTCCAGGGCATGATGCTCTGCACCACACCGTCGGCGGGGGAGATGACACGGCCCTGGGCGATCTCACGCTCGGGGTCGCGGAAGAACCACAGCATGCCCGCCGCGAGCGCGGTGGCGGGCACAGCGACGGCCTTCGCGGCGCCGGAGCGACGGGCGCGCAGGAGGCTGACGGCTGCGGTGGCGACGGTCGGGAGAAGCCACGGCGATGCTCCGCGCGCGAGGCGTACGCCGGCCAGGCTGTCTCGATGTGCAGAGGTTTGGCTGTGGGGCATGGATGACCTTCGTAGCGGATGATGCCGCGCGGGAAACGGGGACGGCGGCTTTCCGGGATCGTACCGGTCGGGGGCCACAACTGGGCAAGCCAGGAAGACGAGTCGGCGGCTGAAGACCGTTGACGGGGTGTGATCTTCTTCTCGAAGAAAACACCCCGTATCCGGACAATCAGCCCTGGAATCGATACTCTTCGAGCAGCCTCCGCCCGATGATCATTTTCTGGATCTCGGCGGTACCCTCGCCGATCAGCAACATCGGCGCCTCGCGGTAGAGACGTTCGATCTCGTACTCCTTGGAGAAGCCGTAGCCGCCGTGGATCCGGAAGGCGTCCTCCACGACCTCCTTGCAGTACTCGGAGGCGAGGTACTTCGCCATCCCTGCCTCAAGGTCGTTTCGTTCCCCGGAGTCCTTTTTGCGTGCAGCGTTGACCATCATGGCATGCGCGGCCTCGACCTTGGTAGCCATCTCCGCGAGCTTGAACTGGATGGCCTGGTGCTGGGCGATCGGCTTGCCGAAAGTGTGACGCTGCTGGGCGTACCGGACACCCAGTTCGAACGCCCGCTGCGCGACACCGCAGCCACGTGCCGCCACGTTGACACGGCCGACCTCGACCCCGTCCATCATTTGGTAAAAACCTCGGCCGGTGACGCCGCCGAGCACCCGATCGGCCGGAATCCGCAGCCCGTCCATGATCAGCTCGGTGGTGTCGACGCCCTTGTAGCCCATCTTGTCGATCTTGCCCGGGATGGTGAGGCCGGGGCGGACCTCTCCGAAGCCGGGCTCCTTCTCGACCAGGAACGTCGTCATCGACTTGTGGGGCGCCGTGCCCTCCGGGTGTCCTTCGTCACTCCGGACGAGTACGGCCACGAGGGACGACGTGCCGCCGTTCGTCAGCCACATCTTCTGGCCGTTCAGGACGTACTCCTCGCCGTCCCGCACCGCCTTCGAGGTGATCGCCGACACGTCGGAACCCAGGCCCGGCTCCGACATCGAGAAGGCGCCCCGGATGTCGCCGGCCGCCATGCGCGGCAGGAAGTGGTCCTTCTGCTCCTGCGTGCCGTGCTGCTTGAGCATGTACGCCACGATGAAGTGCGTGTTGATGATCCCGGAGACCGACATCCAGCCCCGGGCGATCTCCTCGACGCAGAGCGCGTACGTCAGGAGGGACTCGCCCAGGCCGCCGTACTCCTCGGGGATCATCAGGCCGAACAGGCCGAGCTCCTTGAGGCCGTCGACGATCTGCTGCGGGTACTCGTCGCGGTGCTCCAGCTCGGTGGCGACCGGGATGATCTCCTTGTCCACGAAGTCGCGGACGGTGGAGAGGATCTCCTGCTGGACGTCGGTCAGACCGGCGGTCTGGGCGAGACGGGCCATGGCTACTTCTCCTGCTCCTTGAGCTCCGGGCGGCCCGGCTGCTCGCCGCCGCGCTCCTTGATGTACGTCTCGGTCGGCACCATCACCTTGCGGCGGAAGGTGCACACCAGCGTGCCGTCCTGCTTGTAGCCCTTGGTCTCGACGTAGACGATCCCGCGGTCGTTCTTCGACTTGGAGGGCCACTTGTCGAGCACGGTCGTCTGGCCGTAGATCGTGTCGCCGTGGAAGGTCGGCGCCACGTGCTTGAGCGACTCGATCTCGAGGTTGGCGATCGCCTTGCCGGAGATGTCCGGCACGCTCATGCCGAGCAGCAGCGAGTAGATGTAGTTCCCGACCACCACGTTCTTGCCGAAGTCCGTCGTCTTCTCGGCGTAGTTGGTGTCCATGTGGAGCGGGTGGTGGTTCATGGTGAGGAGACAGAACAGGTGGTCGTCGTACTCCGTGACCGTCTTTCCCGGCCAGTGCTTGTACGTCGCCCCGACCTCGAACTCCTCGTACGTGCGTCCGAACTGCATCGCGCTCAGGCCTCCGGGATCTCGAACTTCGACGTGCGCCGCATGCCGGCGGCCCGGCCCTTGCCCGAGATGACCAGGGCCATCTTGCGGCTGGCCTCGTCGATCATCTCGTCGCCGAGCATCGCGGAGCCCTTCTTGCCGCCCGCCTCGGACGTGTAGTAGTCGTACGCGTCCAGGATCAGCTCGGCGTGGTCGTAGTCCTCCTGGGACGGCGAGAAGATCTCGTTGGACGCCTCGACCTGGCCCGGGTGCAGCACCCACTTGCCGTCGAAGCCGAGCGCGGCGGCGCGCCGGGCGACCTCGCGGTAGCCGTCGAGGTTGCGGATCTGGAGGTAGGGGCCGTCGATCGCCTGGAGGTTGTTGGCGCGGGCGGCCATCAGGATCTTCATCAGGATGTAGTGGTAGGCGTCCGCCGGGTATCCGGGCGGCTGCTCGCCCACGACCAGCGACTTCATGTTGATGGAGGCCATGAAGTCGGCCGGGCCGAAGATGATGGTCTCGACGCGCTGGGAGGCGGTCGCGATCTCGTTGACGCTGTTGAGGCCCTGCGCGTTCTCGATCTGCGCCTCGATGCCGATCTTGCCGACCTCGAAGCCCATGGTCTTCTCGATCTGGGTGAGGAGGAGGTCAAGGGCGACGACCTGCTGGGCCGTCTGCACCTTCGGCAGCATGATGCAGTCCAGGTTCTGCCCGGCGCCCTCGACCACGGTCACGACGTCACGGTACGTCCACTCGGTCGTCCAGTCGTTGACGCGCACCACGCGCGTCTTGCCCGTCCAGTCGCCCTCGTTGAGGAACTTGACGATGGTGTGCCGCGCCTCGGGCTTGGCGAGCGGCGCGCACGCGTCCTCCAGGTCCAGGAAGACCTGGTCCGCCGGGAGGCCCTGCGCCTTCTCCAGGAAGCGCGGGTTCGAGCCGGGCACGGCCAGGCAGGAGCGCCGCGGGCGGAGACGGTTGACGGGCGTGGTCATGCGGGGACCTCCAGGGGGTCGAGCTTGTTCGCTTTCCGGATCTCGTCGACGATGCGGCCGATGATGCCGGTGATGTCGAAGTCCTTCGGGGTGAAGACCGCGGCCACCCCGGCGGCCCGGAGCTGATCGGCGTCACCATTCGGGATGATGCCACCGGCGATGACGGGTATATCTGTGGCACCGGCCACACGGAGGCGTTCCAGGACGTCCGGGACCAGCTGGGCGTGCGAGCCGGACAGGATCGACAGGCCCACCGCGTGCACGTCCTCGGCGAGGGCCGCGTCCACGATCTGTTCGGGCGTCAGCCGGATGCCCTGGTACACCACTTCGAAGCCGGCGTCCCTGGCCCGTACGGCGATCTGCTCGGCGCCGTTGGAGTGCCCGTCCAGGCCCGGCTTGCCGACCAGGAAGCGGAGCTTGCCGCTGCCCAGGTCGCGTGCCGTGGCGTCCACCTTGGCGCGCACCTCGGCAAGCGCCGAGCCCGCCTCGACGGGGACGGCGACGGGGGCCGAGGAGACCCCGGTAGGCGCTCGGAACTCCCCGAACACCTCCCGGAGCGCGCCCGCCCACTCGCCGGTCGTGGCCCCGGCACGGGCGCACTCCAGGGTGGCTTCCATGAGGTTGCCGGTGCCCTTGGCAGCCTCCTTCAGCCGCTCCAGCGCCTTGCAGGGCCGCGGGTGGTTGAACGGCGGCTGGTACCGCGTGTCGCGCCAGCGGCCGATCGCCTCCACCACCCGTGCCTCGACCGCCGGGTCGACCGTCTGGATGGCGGTGTCCAGGTCGGCGGTGAGCGGGTTGGGTTCGGTCGTCTCGAAGATGTTGACGCCGACGATCTTCTCCTGCCCGGACTCGATCCGGCCCCGGCGCTCCGCGTGCGAGGCGACCAGCTGCGACTTCAGATAGCCGGACTCGACGGCGGCCATCGCACCGCCCATCTCCTGGATCCGCTCGATCTCGGCGAGGGAGTCCTCGACCAACTGGGTGACCTTCGCCTCGATGACGTGCGAGCCCTCGAAGATGTCCTCGTACTCCAGCAGATCGCTCTCATGGGCGAGCACCTGCTGGATGCGCAGCGACCACTGCTGGTCCCAGGGCCGGGGCAGGCCAAGGGCCTCGTTCCACGCGGGAAGCTGCACGGCACGCGCGCGGGCGTCCTTCGACAGCGTCACGGCGAGCATCTCGAGGACGATCCGCTGGACGTTGTTCTCCGGCTGCGCCTCGGTCAGTCCGAGCGAGTTGACCTGGACGCCGTACCGGAAGCGCCGCTGCTTGGGGTCCTCGATGCCGTACCGCTCGCGGGTGACCTTGTCCCAGATGCGGCCGAACGCCCGCATCTTGCACATCTCCTCGACGAACCGGACGCCCGCGTTCACGAAGAAGGAGATCCGCGCGACGACATCGCCCATGCGTTCCTGCGGCACCTGTCCGGAGTCACGGACGGCGTCAAGGACCGCGATGGCCGTGGACATCGCGTACGCGATCTCCTGGACCGGGGTGGCGCCCGCCTCCTGCAGGTGGTAGCTGCAGATGTTGATCGGGTTCCACTTCGGGAGGTGGGAGACCGTGTACGCGATCATGTCCGTCGTCAGGCGGAGCGAGGGCCCCGGCGGGAAGACATGCGTCCCCCGGGACAGGTACTCCTTGACGATGTCGTTCTGGGTCGTGCCCTGGAGCTTGGTGATGTCCGCGCCCTGCTCCTCGGCGACGACCTGGTAGAGCGCCAGCAGCCACATGGCGGTGGCGTTGATCGTCATCGAGGTGTTCATCTGCTCCAGGGGGATGTCCTGGAACAGCCGGCGCATGTCACCGAGATGCGAGACGGGTACGCCCACCCGGCCGACCTCGCCGCGGGCGAGGATGTGGTCGGGGTCGTAGCCGGTCTGCGTCGGCAGGTCGAACGCCACCGACAGGCCGGTCTGGCCCTTGTCGAGGTTACGCCGGTACAGCTCGTTGGACGCCTCGGCCGTGGAGTGCCCGGCGTACGTGCGCATGAGCCACGGCCGGTCCTTCTCCCGCCTGCCTTCGGCGATCTGACGCTCAGTCATCTATGACCTCGGGTGTCTCAGACGTTGCGGAAGCGGTTGATGGCGTCGAGGTGCTTGGCGCGCATCTCCTCGTCGCGCACGCCCAGGCCTTCCTCGGGGGCGAGGCAGAGGACGCCGACCTTGCCCTGGTGGAGGTTGCGGTGCACGTCGTAGGCGGCCTGACCGGTCTCCTCCAGGGAGTAGACCTTCGACAGCGTCGGGTGGATCTTGCCCTTCGCGATCAGCCGGTTGGCCTCCCAGGCCTCGCGGTAGTTGGCGAAGTGCGAACCGATGATCCGCTTCAGGGACATCCACAGGTAGCGGTTGTCGTACTCGTGGTTGTAGCCCGAGGTGGAGGCGCAGGTGACGATCGTGCCGCCCTTGCGGGTGACGTAGACCGAGGCGCCGAAGGTCTCGCGGCCCGGGTGCTCGAAGACGATGTCGACGTCCTCGCCGCCGGTCAGCTCACGGATGCGCTTACCGAAGCGCTTCCACTCCTTCGGGTCCTGCTCGTGCTCGTTCTTCCAGAACTTGTAGCCCTCGGCGTTGCGGTCGATGATCGCCTCGGCGCCCATCGCCCGGCAGATCTCCGCCTTCTGCGGGCTGCTCACCACACAGATGGGGTTCGCTCCGCCAGCCAGCGCGAACTGCGTGGCGTAGGAGCCGAGTCCGCCGCTCGCGCCCCAGATGAGCACGTTGTCGCCCTGCTTCATGCCGGCGCCGTTGCGGGAGACCAGCTGCCGGTAGGCGGTGGAGTTGACCAGACCGGGGGCGGCGGCCTCCTCCCAGCTCAGGTGGCCCGGCTTGGGCATCAGCTGGTTGGACTTGACCAGCGCGATCTCGGCGAGACCGCCGAAGTTGGTCTCGAAGCCCCAGATCCGCTGCTCGGGGTCGAGCATGGTGTCGTTGTGCCCGTCGGACGACTCCAGCTCCACGCTCAGGCAGTGCGCGACGACCTCGTCACCGGGCTTCCAGGCGTTGACGCCCGGGCCGGTGCGCAGGACCACGCCCGCGAGGTCGGAGCCGATGATGTGGTACGGCAGGTCGTGCCGCTTGGTCAGCTCGGAGAGCCTGCCGTAGCGCTCCAGGAACCCGAAGGTCGACAGGGGCTCGAAGATCGAGGTCCAGACCGAGTTGTAGTTGACGCTCGATGCCATGACGGCGACCAGGGCCTCGCCCGGGCCCAGCTCGGGCAGGGGGACCTCGTCGAGGTGGGTGGACTTGCGCGGGTCCTTGTCGCGGGTCTCCAGGCCCGCGAACATCTCCGTCTCGTCCTTGTGCACGGTGATCGCGCGGTACGACTCCGGGAGCGGCAGGGCGGCGAAGTCGGCCGGCGTCGAGTCCGGCGACTGGATCGCGTCGAGAATGGCCTGAGTGGTCACGGTGTTGCCTCCGGCGGTGTGCGCCCCTTGAGGGAAGGGGTGCTGAGGGTTACGTCGGTTGCTGCTGAGGGTTTTGGGAAGGTGCCGTCGGTTCGGCGTGGGTGGTGCTTCGGCAGCGCTTTGTGGCGCGGGAGGTTGCCTGTGACGCAGGCGTCCGGCGGGCGGGCTGGTGGGCTCGCCGGGACAGGCCGGACATCAACAACGTATGACACCGCGTGTCAGGTGGCAAGGCACTGAGTGCCAGAACTTGCTCTCAAATGAAATCTTTACGTAACAAATGAGCGATGATCGATCAAAGCTACCGCCGAGTACGGTAACGCGCCCCGACTTGCGGTAGTCGTCCCGATGTCGGGCGGGTCCGATGTGGAGCAGGTCGGCCAGGGGTGTCCGGGTCCTCGCGCTCGCGTATGCCCGCCGGCAGTGCCACCGCGTACCGGGCCGGCTCCTGCCGTACCGCGGCCGTCACGAGCTGCGGCACGCGCGGGTCGGCCACGGGAAAGACGCTCCGGCCCGGCTCCGGCCGTGACCCGGCACGCAGTGCCATCGCCGCGCCCGGGAGGGGCCGTGCAGCCCCGCGACCCCGCGGGGCCGTGCAGTCCCGCGACCCCCGCGGTCCGGCTCTCCGGCGGCCCAGGCCGCCCCTCCCCGTGCCGCGCGTCGAGCCATCAGACCGCGTTGGTCCCGCAGTCGAATTCAGCGTCCGGCGTCTGCGGCTGAGTGGCCGAGCGGCGACTCAGTGACCGCGACCCCCTACGACCGCTCCTTCAGCGCCTGCTCGATCGTGCGCATGACCTCGTCCAGCGGCGCATCGGTCCGGGCCACCGTCACCAGTACCTCCCCCTGCGAGGCCACCGACGCCGTCGTGGTCGGCCGGGGCGCTGTCTCGCGGCCCGCCCCGATCCCTGTTCCGAACGTCTTGCGCACGATCGCGAAGGCGTGGTCCAGCTGCGTCTCCACATCACCCTGCCCGCCCGCCCGCAGCCAGCGCCGCAGCACATGGTTGTGGGCGGTGACCACCGCCGACGCGGCGACCTCGGCCAGCAGCGGGTCGTCGTTCGCGTCGTCGGCGTGCGCGTGCTCGTCGAAATGGCCGAGGAGATAGCGGGTGAAGAGACGCTCGTAGCGGGCCACCGAGGCGATCTCGGCCTCGCGGAGCGTCGGTACCTCGCGGGTGAGCTTGTAGCGGGCGACCGAGATGTCCGGCCGGCCCGCGTACATCTTCATGACTTCCTTGATGCCACGGCACACGGTGTCGAGGGGGTGCTCGTGCGCCGGGGCCGCGTTGAGCACGGCCTCCGCGCGGATCAGCGTGTCGTCGTGGTCCGGGAAGATCGCCTCTTCCTTGGAGCGGAAGTGGCGGAAGAAGGTGCGCCGGGCCACGCCTGCCGCGGCCGCGATCTCGTCGACGGTGGTCGCCTCGTACCCCTTGGTCGCGAACAGCTCCATCGCGGCGGCCGCCAGTTCTCGGCGCATCTTGAGCCGCTGGGCGGCCGCGCGACTGCCTGCGGCACTTTCCGGCGCGTCGGGCGTGGCTGGTGTACGGGAGGACTTGGCGGGCTGGGGCATGACCCGAACGTACTGCATGTGCGCAGCTTGATGGGCATGTCCGGGGTTTCCCCCGCCTGCGACGGGCGGGGGACCGCCGGACCGGACGGGCGGGGGACGGCCGCCCGGGTCGAGCAGCCCGCCCCAGTCCTGCTCGTCCCGGAACCAGTCGCCGAGGCCCTCAGCGGCGGGCATATTCGCGGAAGCCACGGCCGGTCTTGCGGCCGAGGCAGCCCGCGGCCACCAGGTGCTCCAGGAGTGGCGCGGGCGCGAGGCCGGGGTCGCGGAACTCCCGGTGCAGGACCTTCTCGATCGCGAGCGAGACGTCGAGGCCGACCACGTCCAGCAGCTCGAACGGGCCCATCGGATAGCCGCCGCCGAGCTTCATCGCCGCGTCGATGTCGTCGAGCGAGGCGTAGTGCTCCTCGACCATCTTGATCGCGTTGTTGAGGTACGGGAACAGCAGCGCGTTCACGATGAAACCGGCCCGGTCACCACAGTCGACGGCGTGCTTCCTGACGGTCGCGCAGACCTCGCGGACCGTGGCGTGCACGTCCGCGGCCGTCAGCACGGTACGGACGACCTCGACCAGCTTCATGGCCGGCGCCGGGTTGAAGAAGTGCATACCGATCACGTCCTGCGGACGCGAGGTGGCCCGGGCGCAGGCCACGACCGGCAGCGAGGAGGTCGTGGTGGCCAGGACCGCGCCCGGCTTGCAGACCTTGTCCAGCGTGGCGAACAGTTGCCGCTTGACCTCCAGGTCCTCGGCGACCGCCTCGACGGCCAGGTCGACGTCGGAGAAGGCGTCGTACGAGCCCGCCGGGGTGATCAGGTCCAGGGTGCGCGCGGCGGCCTCGGCGGTCATCCGCCCCCTCCCGACGGAGCGGTCCAGGGACTTGCCGATCCTGGCCTTCGCCGCCTGCGCCTTCTCCTCGCTGCGGGCGGCGAGAACGACCTCGTAGCCGGCCTTGGCGAAGACCTCCGCGATGCCGGAGGCCATGGTGCCGGAGCCGGCCACCCCGACCGAGCGGACCGGCCGGCCCGGGGTGAGGGCGGCGCCGTCCAGCGGGGTGAGCGCGTCCCGGACGACCGTGGCGCTGCCCGGGGCCTCGTAGGTGTAGAAGCCACGCCCCGACTTGCGGCCGGTCAGGCCCGCCTCGCTGAGCTGCTTGAGGATCGGGGCCGGGGCGTGCAGCCGGTCGCGGGACTCGGCGTACATGGCCTCCAGGACCGTACGCGCGGTGTCGACGCCGATCAGGTCGAGCAGGGCGAGCGGACCCATCGGCAGACCGCAGCCGAGCCGCATGGCCGCGTCGATGTCCTCACGGGAGGCGTACTTCGCCTCGTACATCGCGGCGGCCTGGTTGAGGTAGCCGAACAGCAGTCCGTCCGCGACGAACCCCGGGCGGTCACCGACCGCGACCGGCTCCTTGCCCAGTTCGACCGCGAGGTCGGTGACCGCGGCGACGGCACTCGGGGCGGTGAGCACCGAGGAGACGACCTCGACCAGCTTCATCGCCGGGGCCGGGTTGAAGAAGTGCAGGCCGAGGACGCGCTCGGGGCGGGCCGAGTCGGCGGCCAGACGGGTCACGGAGAGCGCGTTGGTGCCGGTGGCGAGGATGGTCTCCGGGCGGACGATGCCGTCCAGCTCGCGGAAGATCTGGTGCTTGATGTCGTACGACTCCGGAACCACCTCGATGACGAGGTCGGCCTCGGCCGCGGCCGTGAGGTCGGTGCCGGTGCGGATCCGGGCGAGGACGTCGGCGCGCTCCTGCTCGGTCAGCCTGCCGCGGGCCACGGCACGGGCCGTGGAGGCCTCCAGGGCGGCGAGGGAGCCGGCGGCCTGGGCCTCGCTGACGTCGATGCCGATCACCTCGCGGCCGGCCTTCGCGAGGACCTCGGCGATACCGGTGCCCATGGTGCCGAGGCCGACGACGGCGACGGTCCTGAGCGGGGACAGGGAAGGGTCGGACTGGGGAGTGGCCATCGCGGGACTCCAGGAATGAGGGTGACGACTGGAACGCCCCCGGGTGCGCCGAAGGGGCGCACCGGGTGCGGAAAGGGCTGCGTGAATGCGGGTGTTGCCGGGCTGCTGGCGCACACGCCCGGTGCCGTCGCCGCGGGCGCGCACACGCCCGGGAGCGGCTGATTCCGACCGGCCCTGTCCCGGAGCCGGGTCGTATGAACGGTACGAGGTACCGAACCGACCTGATGCTCACGACGGCTGCGTCACCAAACCGGAGTGAGCGGTAGCGAGTGGGTGACTCGCTCGATTGAGCTTAACCGGCGGGTAACGAGCGCGCCAGCCCTCCGACTTTGTGATGTACGTCCCTCCGCTCCCGCAACCCCTCTACGCTGGGCTTCGTGGACGAAGAGTTGCGATCACTCACGGAGCGTCTGCGCCAGGAGTCGCAGGGAACGGCCGCCTATGACCGGCTCCTGGCCACCGAGGACCACGACGAGTTGGCGGAGGTACTCACCGCCGCCGGACAGCCCCTGTGGGCCAGGGAGTTGGCGGCCTACCGGCTGGGGACGGCCGGTGACCGACGCGCCTTCGAAACCCTGGTCCTCCTCCTGAACCACCGCGACCCGCCCCGCTGCGCCTCCGCCGCGCACGCTCTCGCCCGCCTGCAGGACCCGCGCACCGCCCGCGCGGCCGCCGCCCTCGCCACCAACGAGCTCCGTGTCGCCTACGCCCTGCACCCGGTCCGGCTCCTGGTCGAACTCCGCGCCCCGGAATCCGTCCCCGCCCTCATCACCACTCTGGAGCGCCGGCTGCGCCCCCATGACCCCTACCGCAAGGTCGCCCTCGCCTGTGTGGAGGGCCTCGGCACCCTGGGCGACACCCGTGCCCGCCGCGTCCTGAGCGAGGCCCTGGCCCACCCCACCCTCGCCGAGGCCGCGGTCCGGGCCCTGTCCCACATCCCTAGGCCGAGGTGAGGTCGCGGTCCTTGACATACCGCACCTCGGGCACGGGCACCCCGTCGACCTCGTACGGCTCCTCGGCGCCGTCGGCCCGGAAGCCCGCGAGCTCGTAGAACCGCCGGGCGCGCGTGTTCCCCTTCAGCACCCACAGGTACACGCGGGCGTGCCGGGCGCACTGCTGGAGAACCGTCTCCAGCAGCCTGCGCCCGGCCCCGGTCCCGACGTGCGCGGGGTCGAGGTAGATGGCGTACAACTCGGCGTCGCCGGTGTGCACTTCCCCGTCCCGGTACGGCCCGTGCGCCGCCCACCCGACGATCTCACCGCCCCGCACGGCAACCAGGTCCGTCACGCCGTCCTCACCGTCCCGGAACCGGGCCCGCCGGCGCTCGGCGTCCCGCTGGACGCTGAGCCCGTCGAGGAACGGCTGCGGCATGAGTCCCCGGTAGGCGTACTGCCAGCCCCGCACGCGTATCTCCGAGACACGGTCGCAGTCGTCGAGGGCCATCGGTCGGATGAGGAGGAAGTCGTCGGCCATGACGGCACCCTAAAAAGCGGACGGCTTCGCGCGCCCGGCATTTCGCTCAGCCGGCCACCACCGCGAAGGCCTCGATCTCCATCAGGAACTGGGGACCGGCGAGTGCGGCCACCTGAACCGCGGACGCCGCCGGCAGGCGGTCGTCGGGTATGTGGGCGGCGCGGGCCGCGCGGACGGCCGGCATATGGGCCATGTCCGTGACGAAGTAGGTGAGCTTGACGACGTCGTCGAAGCCGGCGCCGGCGGCCGCCAGACAGCGGCGCAGGTTCTCGAAGACCTGGCGGGCCTGGGCGGCCGGGTCGCCCTCGCCGACGAGCTTGCCGTTCTCGTCCAGCGGCAGCTGACCGGAGACGGCGACGAACCGGCCGGTGGCCGCGACGACATGGGTGTACTGGGCGGCCGCGGCGACGCCGTCGGGGGCGGGGATGCGGGTCAGGTCGGTCATGCGTCCATGGTGGACCATGGGTCCGACAACGCCCCCGACGGTGCGTCAGGGCAGGCTCAGCCGCGGAACCCGAGCAGCCCGTGCAGGGTCGAGCCGCGGGACGACGTCGACGCCGCCTTCGCGCTCAGGGGCTTCGGGTCGGGGGTCTTCCGGCAGACCGCGTCGGCGATGCCGTCACCGTGCGGGACCTTGCCGTCGGTCAGGTAGGCGGCGAGGTGGTCGTCCAGGCAGGTGTTGCCGCTCAGTGTGATGCCGTGGTTGCCGCCGCCCTGTTCGACGACCAGGCTGGAGCCGGCCAGCAGCCGGTGGGCCGTGACGCCGCCCTGGTAGGGCGTGGCCGCGTCGTCCGTGGCCTGGAAGAGGAGGGTCGGCGGGAGTTTGCCGTTGGCGATGTTCAGCGGCTTCAGGGCGGACGTCGGCCAGGAGGCGCACGCCGCGTTGTACCAGGCGTTGTTCCAGACCATGAACGGCGCCTTCTCGTAGACCGCCCAGTTGTCCTTGCGCCACTGGTTCCAGTCCCGGGGCCAGGAGGTGTCCCGGCACTGGACGGCCGCGTAGACGCTGTAGCCGTTCTCGCCCGAGGCCTCGACGGCGGCGAAGTTCTGGTACGCCTCGACCAGCGCGGCCGTCTTCTTCCCGTTGACGTAGGCAGAGAACGCCTCGGCCAGGTAGGGCCAGTAGCCGTTGTAGTAGCCGCCCGGGATGAAGGTGTCCTCCAGTTCCGAGGCGCCCACCTTGCCGCCCGCCGGCTTCTTCGCCAGCGCCGCCCGCATGGCGTACCACTTGGCCTCGACCTGAGCCGGGTCCGTGCCGAGCCGGTAGGTGGAGTCGTACTTCGCGATCCACGCCATCAGGGCGCGATGGCGGTCGTTGAAGGCGTAGTCCTGGCCGAGGTTGTCGTCGTACCAGACGCCCGTCGGGTCCACGATCGAGTCCAGGACCAGCCGGTGGATCCGCTCCGGGTGCAGCTTCGCGTAGACGGCGCCCAGGTAGGTGCCGTACGAGTAGCCGAAGTAGCTGATCCGGCGGGCCCCGAGAGCCTGGCGGATCGAGTCCATGTCCTGTGCGGCGCTGACCGTGTCGAGGTACGGCAGCAGGCTCGCGTACTTCCTGCCGCAGGCGGCCGCGAACGACTGCACCCGCTTGAGGTTCGCCCGTTCCAGGGCGGACGTGGCCGGCACCGAGTCGGGGCGCACCGGCTTGAAGTAGCCGGGCGCGCAGTCGATCGCCGGGCTGCTGCTGCCCACGCCGCGGGGGTCGAAGCCGATGACGTCGTACTGGGCCGCCACCTTCTTCGGCAGCGTGGAGGCGACGAAGCCTGCGAGGGTCAGCCCGCTGCCGCCGGGGCCGCCGGGGTTGACCAGCAGCGGACCCTGGTACGCCGACGCGGTGTGCGGGACGCGGGAGAGGGCGAGCGTGATCTGCTTCCCGCCCGGGTTCCGGTGGTCCAGGGGCACCTTGACGGTGCCGCACTGCAACGTCGGATAGTCGGTGGTGCCGCACTTCTTCCAGGTCACCGAGGACACCTGGACGGCGGCTCGGGCGGTGGCGCTCGCGGGCAGGGCCGTGAACGACCCGGCCACGACAGCGGCGGCGGCGCACAGCACGGCTGCGCGTGTTCGCATGGGGTCCTCCCAGGACGGAGGTGTCGCGGACCGCACGTGTCACGGTCCTCGCCGCATCGTCCCGGGAACGGCCCAAGGAAGAACGTGTTCTGACGATTATTGACCCAATTGGGCCGAGGGTTGCGCTCGAACGCTCTCAGCGACGACCGCTCTCAGAGCAGCGTGAGTTGCGTCGGCTCCGGCAGCGCGGGCTCCTCCTCGGTCGGCGGTACCGGCATCTGGCGGGGTGCCGCCGCGCGGTTCGGCCCGATGCCGTACTCCTCGGCCAGCTCGTGCACCTGACGGGTGATCCGGCGCTGGTACCACTTGGGCGCGTAGGCGCCCTCCGCGTACAGCCGCTCGTAGCGCCGGACGAGGTGCGGGTGGTGGGCCGCGAGCCAGCTCATGAACCACTCGCGGGCGCCGGGGCGCAGATGCAGCACCAGAGGTGTCACGGAGGTGGCCCCGGCGGCGGCGATCGCGCGCACGGTGGCTCGCAGTTGGGCCGGGTGGTCGCCCAGGAAGGGGATCACGGGCGCCATCAGCACCCCGCAGCCGATGCCGACCTCGCCGAGGGCGCGTACCACCTCCAGACGGCGCTCGGGGGCCGGGGTGCCGGGCTCCACGGTGCGCCACAGCACGGGGTCGACGAAGCCGACCGACACCGAGATCCCGACGTCCGTGACCTCCGCCGCCCGCCGCAGCAGGTCGAGGTCGCGCAGGATCAGCGTGCCCTTGGTGAGGATCGAGAAGGGGTTCGCGTGCTCGGTGAGGGCCGAGATGATCCCCGGCATCAGCCCGTAGCGGCCCTCCGCGCGCTGGTAGCAGTCGACGTTGGTGCCCATCGCTATGTGGTCGCCCTGCCAGCGCCGTGAGCCCAGCTGGCGGCGGAGCAGCTCGGGCGCGTTCACCTTGACCACGATCTGGGTGTCGAAGCCGATCCCGGTGTCGAGGTCCAGATAGCTGTGTGTCTTGCGCGCGAAGCAGTACACGCACGCGTGCGTGCAGCCCCGGTACGGGTTCACCGTCCACTCGAACGGCATCCGTGAGGCGCCCGGCACCCGGTTGATGATCGAGCGCGCCCGCACCTCGTGGAACGTGATCCCCCGGAACTCGGGGGTGTCGATGGTGCGGGTGGTGACCGCTTCCGCGCCGAACAGCGCGGTACCGGCCCGGCCGTGTTCGGCCTCCTCGGTGAGGTTCTCCCAGCGCATGACGCCTCCTCGGTAGCACTGCGCCCAGAATAGAACATCTGTTCCCATGATCGTGCGAACGATCTGTGGAGACCGCGCGGACGCCGTTTCCGACCGCTTCCGGCACCCCGATTTGGGCGGCCGGGCGCCGGGGTGGTTGGCTTGCCACCAACCCCGAGAACTCAGGTGCTGGAGGAAGTCAATGGCGCAGGTCGAGGCCACTACGGAGCGGGTCGTCGCGGCAGACGCGGAGACGGTGTTCGACGCGCTCGCCGACTACAGCGGCACGCGCGCGAAGCTGCTGCCCCAGCACTTCAGCGAGTACGAGGTGCGCGAGGGCGGCGACGGCGAGGGCACCCTCGTCCACTGGAAGCTCCAGGCCACCAGCAAGCGCGTCCGCGACTGCCTCCTGGAGGTCAGTGAGCCCACCGACGGCGAGCTGGTCGAGAAGGACCGCAACTCCTCCATGGTCACCACCTGGCGCGTCACCCCGGCCGGCGAGGGCAGCTCCAAGGTCGTGGTCCACACCACCTGGCAGGGCGCCGGCGGTATCGGGGGCTTCTTCGAGAAGACCTTCGCGCCCAAGGGCCTCGGCCGGATCTACGACGAGGTGCTCGGCAAGCTCGCCACCGAGGTGGAGAAGTAGTCCCGGTCCTGCGGCGGAGGTAACCGCGGGATGAACGGGGGGCGTTGACCCCCCTCACCGGTTCGAGTGGATCTCCGGGCCGGTCGCCCTCGTGCCGTAACTCGTCGTGCTTGCCCACAGTTGTCGCCCTACGGGAAATAAGGCGGGAACTGTGCGCAGGCGCGACGAGGGGAGCGGTACGTGGGGACGACTCTGGTGCAGTACGAGGAGCCGGCCGCGGCGCCCGCGGACGTCCCCGTGCCGGAACCCGCCCCGGACCCAGGACTCGCGCCGCGCCGCACCCGGCTGGTGTTCTGCGGGCTGATGCTCGCCCTGCTCCTCGCCGCCCTGGACCAGATGATCGTCGCCACCGCGCTGCCGAAGATCGTCGGCGAGCTGCACGGCCTGGACAAGATGTCCTGGGCGATCACCGCCTATCTGCTGACCGCCACCGTCGGCCTCCCCGTCTACGGCAAACTCGGCGACCTCATCGGACGCAAGAGCGTCTTCCAGTTCGCGATCTTCGTCTTCGTCGTCGGCTCGGCGCTGGCCGGACGGGCCCAGAACATGGACCAGTTGATCGCCTTCCGCGCGGTGCAGGGCGTCGGCGCGGGCGGGCTGATGATCGGCGTCCAGGCGATCATCGCCGACATCGTGCCGCCCCGGCGGCGCGGCCGCTTCATGGGCCTGATCGGCGCCGCCTTCGGCCTGGCCTCCGTCGCCGGGCCGCTGCTCGGCGGCTACTTCACCGACCACCTCTCCTGGCGCTGGTGCTTCTATGTCAACGTGCCCTTCGGGCTGGTCACGCTGGCCGTCATCACCGCCGTGCTGAAGCTGCCGAAACCCCCGGTCCGCGCTCGTTTCGACGTCCTGGGCACCCTGCTGCTGGCCGCCGCGTCCACCTGCCTGGTCCTGCTGACCAGTTGGGGCGGCACGGAGTACGAGTGGGGCTCGCGGGTCATCCTCGGGCTCGGGGCCGGTGCCGTGGTCGCCACCGTGCTGTTCCTGCTCGCCGAGCACCGCGCCGCCGAACCCCTCATCCCGCTGCGGCTGTTCCGCGACTCCGTCTTCAACGTGACCGGGCTCGTCGGACTGGTCATCGGCGTCGCGCTGTTCGGCGCGGCCAGCTATCTGCCGACCTTCCTGCAGATGGTCGACGGTGCCTCGGCCACCGAGTCCGGGCTGCTGATGCTGCCCATGATGGGCGGGATCGTCGGCGCCTCGATCGTCGCCGGACAGCTCATCAGCCACACCGGGCACTACCGGATCTACCCGGTGCTCGGAGGGGCGCTGTCCGTCGTCGGCATGTGGCTGCTGTCCCGGCTCGAAGTCGACACCCCGCGCTGGCAGTACAGCATCTGGATGGCCGTGCTCGGCGCCGGCATCGGCATGGTGATGCCGGTCCTGATCCTCGCCGTACAGAACTCCGTACCGCCCGCCGACCTCGGCACCGCCACGAGCGCCAACAACTACTTCCGGCAGATCGGCGGCAGCGTCGGCGCCGCCGTCTTCGGCACCCTGTTCGCCGACCGGCTCGCCGACGCCCTGCGCAAACGTCTCCCCGCCCACGCCGGCGCCAGGCTGCCCGACCCCGAGTCCCTCACCCCGCAGCTCGTCCACGCGCTGCCCCCGGCACTGCGCGACGACTACATCCGCGCCTACGCCGACGCGATGCCCCGGATCTTCCTCTACCTGGTCCCGATGCTCGTGCTCGGCCTGCTCATCGCCTGCTTCCTCAAGGAGAAACCGCTGGTGTCCCACAACACCGCCGAAACCGCGTCCGCCCCCGTCAACGCCCCGATCCCGCAGGCCCGTTCGTCCTTCACCGGCGCCGGGATCCCGGTCTGCGGCACGGTGCAGCACTCGGACGGGACCGTGGTGCCCCGCGCCGCACTCACCCTCATCGACGCCGTCGGCCGGCAGATCGGCCGGGGCGCCAGCGGGGACGACGGACGGTACGCCCTGTCCACGCCCGGCGCCGGGGCGTACGTGCTGATCGCCGCCGCCGGCGGCCACCAGCCGCAGGCCGTCTCCGTGACCGTCGGCGAGCGGCCCGTCGAACTGGACGTCGTCCTCGGCGGCGCCGGACGCCTCGCGGGCACCGTCCGCACCGCCGACGGCACGCCCGTCCGCGACGCCACCGTCACGCTCACCAATGTGCAGGGCGAGGTCGTCGCCAGCACCCGCAGCGGACGCGAGGGCGGCTATGTCATCACCGAGCTGGTCGCCGGCGAGTACACCCTCGCCGCCAGCGCCCCCGCCTTCCGCCCGGCCGCCCTCCCGGTCACCGTCCAGGCGTCCCGGGAGACCCGGCAGGACGTCGAGCTCGCGGGCGGCGCCGTACTGAAGGGCACCGTCCGGGCCGGGGGCGGGCGGCCCGTCGAGGACGCGCGCGTGACCCTCCTCGACGCCGCCGGGAACGTCGTGGACACCCTCACCACCGGCCCCGACGGAACGTTCCGGTTCGTCGACCTCTCCTCCGGCGAGTACACCGTCATCACCGCCGGTTACCCACCGGTCGCCACCGTGCTCCAGGTCGCGGGCGGCGGCCGCACCGAACGCGATCTCCAACTCGGGCACGAGGACTGACCGGACCGGAGCGCGAGGACCGGCCGGACCGGGCGCGGGGGCGCCGACCTGCGCGCCGGTGCGCTCCGGTGAAACCAATTCCAGGATTGCCACACATCGCAACCGGCGGCCACCGTACGGTAGTGGCGGGCGGCACAGATCTTTTGCGGAGCCGTGGGGAGAGAGGGCCTGGTCCATGAACCATGGCAGCGAGCGGGACACACCTCCCAGCCTCGGTGCTGGGGAGGGCACGGCAGGCCGTATCCCCCTGGCCGTGGTCGTCGTCGACCGCGACGGGCAGGTCTCGCACTGGAGCACCGGCGCGCGCCGGCTCTTCGGCGCCGCCAAGGAGCAGGCGATCGGCCACTCCGTCCTCGACCTGCTGCCGGTCTCCGGGGCGCTCCCCGAGGACGACGAGATCACCCCCTACGGCGCCTACGCGGCCTACGACGGACTCGGCCCCGACCTGGAATCCTCCCTCGACGGACGGCTGAACTTCCCCGCCGCGGGCCGCGCCCGGCTCACCGTGCCGGACCGGGACCGCGCCGATGTGCTGTGGTGGGCGTATCCGCTGGTCGGCCCGGGCGACGAGCGGCTGCTTGTGCTCGCCGCCGATGCCGAGCGGCTGCGCCGGTCCGAGCGCGACGAGGACATCCCCTTCGAGCGCATAGCGCCCGGATTCGCCCTGCACACCGACTTCCCCGGCGCCGAGGAACTCGCCCGCAGGCTCCCCGAGATCCTGCCCAGCATGAGCGTCGACGAGAGCGCCCGGATCGTCGCCCAGGTCCTCGAACTCGGCTATCCGATCCTGGAGTTCAGCCAGAACGACCGGGTACCCGTCACCCCCGACTGGGGCGTCGCCCGGCGCACCGAGCGCAAGGCCCGCCGTGAGCGCGCCGCCCGGGTGGCCGCCCAGGGCCTGCCGCTGCCCGCCGACCTCACCGACGACGAGGGCGAGGACCTGGAGTACACGGCCGTCCGCGAGCGCCTCGAATTCCTCAACGAGGTCAGCGGGAAGATCGGCACCTCGCTCGACCTGTCTCGCACGATCATCGAGGTCAGCAGAGCCGTCGTACCCCGCTTCACCGACGTCGCCGGCACCTATCTGCGCGAACAGGTCGTCGCCGGCGAGGGGTTCCCGGACGGGGTGCCCGACACCACCACCATGTGGCACCGGGTCGCCCTGGAGCACACCGACGAACCCGGCCGCTGGGACGACGTCGTACCGGTCGGCGAGGCCATGCCGTTCCCCGCGCACACGCCGTTCTTCCAGTGCATGACCACCGGCGAACCGGTCCTGGTGCCGCGCATCAGCGTGGAGATGGGCCACGCCATCGCCTCCCAGTTCGAGAAGCGCGACATCCGGCCACTGATCACCGGCCGGTCCATGCTGGTCGTGCCGCTGAAGGCACGCAACGTCGTGCTCGGCTTCATGATCCTGCTGCGCCACCCAGAGCGCGAGCTGTTCAACGACATGGACCGGGTCACCGGTGCCGAACTCGCCGCCCGCGCGGGCCTCGTGCTCGACAACGCACGCATGTACACCTTCCAGGAGAGCGTCGCCGAGACCCTCCAGGACAGCATGCTGCCGCACATCCCGCCGCGCATGGCGGGCTGCGACATCGCCACCCGGTATCTGCCGGGCACCCTGCTCGGCCGCGTCGGCGGCGACTGGTTCGACTCCGTGAAACTCCCCGGCGCCCGCACCGCCCTCGTCGTCGGCGACGTCATGGGCCACGGCCTCAACTCGGCCGCGATGATGGGTCAGTTGCGGACGGCCGTCCAGACCATGGCGGCCATGGACCTGCCGCCCGCGCAGCTCCTGCGCAACCTCGACGACCTGGCCCAGCGGCTCGGCGACGGCTATCTCGCCACCTGCCTCTACGCCGTCTACGACCCGATCGAGAGCGAACTCCACCTCGCCAACGCGGGCCATATCCCGCCCGTGCTGGTCCGGGCCGTCGACGGCCGCAGCGAACTCCTCGACCTGCCCACCGGGGCGCCCATCGGGGTCGGCGGGGTCGCCTTCGAGTCGCTGCGGGTGCGTGTGGAGCCCGGCGACCGGCTGGTGATGTGCACCGACGGACTCGTCGAGATGCGCGGCGAGGACATCGGCGTCGGCCTCGCCACCCTCTGCGAGTCCGCCGCCCACCCGGCCGCCTCCATGGACGACGCCTGCGACACCATCATCCGTGCCCTCAACACCCGCGGCGGCCGCAAGGACGACGTCGCCCTGCTGATGGCCCGCCTCAACGGCATCGAGCCGGAGGACGTCGCCGAATGGCGACTCGCCCTCGACCCGGCCGAGGTCCGCCGGGCCCGTGCCGCCGTCCGCGAACAACTCCACGACTGGGGCCTGGCCCGCCTCGCCGAGCCCGCCGAACTGATGGTCAGCGAACTCGTCACCAACGCCCTACGGCACTCCCACAGCCGCCCGGTCCAACTCCGGCTGATCCGCGGCGAGACCCTGCTCTGCGAGGTCGATGACGACGACCACACCCTGCCGACCCTGCTCGGCGCGGACCCCGGCGCCGAGGCCGGCCGTGGACTGCGGGTGGTCAGCACGCTGGCCAGGGAATGGGGCACCAGCCGCACGGCCGCCGGAAAGACCGTCTGGTTCGAACTCACCTCACGCCGCCGCTGACTTGGCGCCTGTCGTTCGGAGCAGGTCGCAGGGCAGCGGCGGGGCTGTTCGGCGCCGGTGAGTGGGGTGTGGTGCGTGCGGCTGCAAGGCGGAGGAGGCTTGGACATCAGCCTCCCCCACGCTCGAACAAGCTCGCGCGGGGGCGCCCCCATCGCGGCGGCGACGCGGTGGGGGCACCCCCGGCCGAAGGCTGGGGGACGTCGGCGAGTGACGACAACGCGGCTGGGGGTCCCCCTCTGGGGGAGTGCGTGCCAGACCCCGCGTCTGCGGCGTGATCCAAACGACAGGCCCCAAGGGGCGCACGTTCGTCGAAAGTGGGGTGAAGGAACGCGCCAGGCGCTTGTGGCCGAAACCAGCACAGGGTAAACCGTACTGGCCCGTCACTTACGGCGGTCATCTGCGGTCACACCCTGGGGAGTTGGGCATGAGCGTGACGAGTCGATACCGGGACGCCTGGGAGGGCTTCTGGCGCGAGGCGCCCGACGAGCCGGGGGCGGTGTTCTGGGACGCCGAGCCGGAGGTCACCGCCGCGGTCCACGTCTCCCTCTTCGAGCCCCACCTCACCGACCTCGGCCTGCCCATGGTCGACCTCGGCTGCGGCAACGGCACCCAGACCCGCTTCCTCGCCGGCCGCTTCCCGCGCGTCCTGGGCACCGACATCGCCGAGGCCGCCCTGGAGCACGCCCGGCACGCCGACCCCGCCGGACAGGCCCGCTACCGGCAGCTGGACGCGGCGCAGAAGAACGAGGCCGAGGCCCTGCACGCCGAACTCGGAGAGGCCAACGTCTATATGCGGGGCGTTCTCCACCAGTGCGAACCCGACGACCGGCAGCCGATGATCGACGCCGTGGCCACGCTCGTCGGCGGTCGCGGCCGGGCCTTCCTCGTCGAGCTCTCCGAGGCCGCCCGACCCATCCTCGGCGGTCTCGCCCAGAGCCCGTCCGGCCCGCCGCCCAAGCTCGCCCCGGTCTTCCGGCACGGCATCGCCCCCGGCGAGGTCGCCGACGACGCGGTGCCCGAGTACCTGCGCAACGCCGGCCTCACGGTCCTCGCGAGCGGCGAACTGCCCCTGACGACCACCGAGTTCACCCCGGACGGCGAGCGGATCGTGCTGCCGTCGAAGTGGCTGGTGGCCGGACGCGCGAACTGACCACCGACGGACACCCGGAGCCCGCCCTTCGACGCGACGCGGCCGAAGGGCGGACTCATGTGCCGGGTCGGTCAGAGCCGCGTGCCGCGGGGACGCCGTGGCCGCCGAACCGATCCTGCGGCCCACTTCCTGGCCGGTGGCCGCCGGGGCGCGTAACGTGGCACACCATGAAGATCCTCATCAGCGCCGACATGGAGGGCGCCACCGGGGTGACCTGGCCAGGTGACGTACTGCCCGGCACACCGCAGTGGGAGCGGTGCCGGTCGATGTTCACCTCGGACGTCAACGCCGCCGTCCTCGGCTTCTTCGACGGCGGTGCCGACGAGGTCCTCATCAACGAGGCCCACTGGAGCATGCGCAATCTGCTCCTGGAGCGGCTCGACGAGCGCGCCGAGATGCTCACCGGCCGCCACAAGTCCCTCTCGATGGTCGAGGGCGTCCAGCACGGCGACGTCGACGGCATCGCCTTCGTCGGCTACCACACCGGCGCCGGCATGGAGGGCGTCCTCGCCCACACCTACCTCGCCAACTCCATCACCGGCGTCTGGCTGAACGACGTGCGCGCCAGCGAGGGCCTGCTCAACGCCCATGTCGTCGCCGAGTACGGCGTCCCGGTCGTCCTCGTCACCGGCGACGACCTGACCTGCGAGGACGCGCTCGGCTACGCGCCCGAGGCGCCGAAGGTCGCCGTGAAGGACCATGTCTCGCGGTACGCGGCCGTGTGCCGGGCGCCCGCCCGGACCGCCGCCGACATCCGAGCGGCGGCGAAGGAGGCGGCATCGCTCGCGGTGCGCCGGGCTCCGGTCGACAGCGGACCGTACACAGTCGCCGTCGAGTTCGACGCCACGCACCTCGCCCTCGCCGCGACCGTCGTGCCCGGCGTGGCACAGGTCGGCGAACGGAAGGTCGCCTACACCAGCGTCACCATGTACGACGGCATCCGCACCTTCAAGGCCGTCACCACGATCGTCTCGGCCGCGGTGGAGGAGCAGTATGGCTGACGAACAGGCACTGGACGAGGTCGTCCGGTTCACCTCCGACCTGATCCGGATCGACACCAGCAACTTCGGCGGCGGCGACTGCCGGGAGCGCCCCGCCGCCGAGTACGCGGCCGAGCAGCTGGCGGGAGCGGGTTTGGAACCGATCCTCCTTGAGCGGACCGAGGGCCGCACCAACGTCGTCACCCGTATCGAGGGCACCGACCCGTCGGCCGACGCACTGCTGGTGCACGGTCACCTCGACGTGGTGCCCGCGCAGGCCGCCGACTGGAGCGTCGACCCCTTCTCCGGGGAGATCCGCGACGGGGTCGTGTGGGGCCGGGGCGCCGTCGACATGAAGAACATGGACGCGATGATCCTGGCCGTGGTGCGGGCCTGGGCCCGGCAGGGGGTACGGCCGCGCCGAGACATCGTCGTGGCCTTCACCGCCGACGAGGAGGCCAGCGCCGAGGACGGCTCCGGCTTCCTCGCCGACCACCACCCCGAGCTGTTCGAGGGCTGCACCGAAGGCGTCAGCGAGTCGGGTGCCTTCACCTTCCACGACGGCACCGGACGGCAGCTCTACCCCATCGCCGCGGGGGAGCGGGGCACCGGCTGGCTGAAGCTCACCGCGCGCGGCCGCGCCGGACACGGCTCCAAGGTCAACAAGGAGAACGCGGTCACCCGGCTCGCCGCCGCCGTCACCCGCATCGGCGAGCACACCTGGCCGCTCCGGCTCACCCCGACGGTCACCGCCGCCCTCACCGAACTCGCCGCCCTGTACGGCATCGAGCCCGACCTGGACAAGGTCGACCTGCTCCTCGACAAGCTCGGCCCGGCCGCCAAACTGGTCGAGTCCACCGTCCGCAACAGCGCCAACCCGACCATGCTGAACGCCGGTTACAAGGTAAACGTCATCCCCGGCGAGGCCGTCGCCTTCGTCGACGGACGCCATCTCTACGGCACCGAGGACGAGTTCCGTGCCACCCTCGACCAGCTCACCGGGCCCGATGTCGACTGGGAGTTCCAGCACCGCGAGGTCGCCCTCCAGGCGCCGGTGGACTCACCGACGTACGCCCGGATGCGCGCCGCCGTCGAGGAGTTCGCGCCCGAAGGGCATGTGGTGCCGTACTGCATGTCCGGCGGCACCGACGCCAAGCAGTTCTCCCGGCTCGGCATCACCGGCTACGGTTTCACGCCGCTCCGGCTGCCGGAGGGCTACGACTACCAGGCCATGTTCCACGGCGTCGACGAACGCGTCCCCGTCGAGGCCCTGCACTTCGGCGTCCGGGTCCTGGACCGCTTCCTGCGCACGGCATAGGAGACATCGTGGAGACGAAGCCGTACGGCTCCTGGCCCTCACCCATCGACGCGGCCCTGGCCGCCGCGCACGACGGCAGCCCCGAGTGGGTGGGCTTCGTCGGCGGCGAGGCCTGGTGGACCGAACCCCGCCCGCAGGAGGGCGGGCGCCGGACCCTGGTGCGGGGGAGCACCCGGGAGTCCGTGCTGCCCGCGCCGTGGAACGTCCGCAGCCGGGTCATCGAGTACGGCGGACAGCCCTGGGCCGGTGCGGTCCCCGCCGATGGCGGTGACCCCCTGCTGGTCTTCGTCCACTTCGACGACCAGCGGCTGTACCGGTACGAGCCGGGCGCCGAGCCTCGCCCGCTGACCCCCCCCGGACCCCGGTGGGCGGACCCGTGGTTGCTGCTCGACCGGGGTGAAGTCTGGTGCGTACTGGAGGAGTTCACCGGGGACCACCCCGACGATGTGCGGCGGGTGCTCGCCGCCGTACCGCTGGACGGCTCGGCCGCCGGGGACCGGGCCGCCGTACGCGAACTCACCGACGACCGGCACCGGTTCGTGACCGGGCCGCGCCTCTCGCACGACGGGCGGCGGGCCGCCTGGCTCGCCTGGGACCATCCGCGGATGCCGTGGGACGGCACGGAGCTGCTGGTCGGCGAGGTCGGCGACGACGGTGTGCTGCACAGAGTCCGCACGGTCGCGGGCGGCACCGAGGAGTCCATCGCCCAGGTCGAATGGTCCACGGACGACCGTCTCCTGTACGCGAGTGACCGCAGCGGCTGGTGGAACCTCTACCGCGACGGCAGCCCGCTGTGCCGGCGCGAGGAGGAGTTCGCCGGGCCGCTCTGGAAGCTCGGCCAGCGCTGGTTCGCACCGCTGGACAACGGGCTGATCGCCGTCGTCCACGGCCGGGGGTCGACCGCCCTCGGGATTCTGGACGCGGAATCCGGTGAACTCGTCGACGCCGCCGGACCCTGGACCGAGTTCACCCCCGCCCTCGCGGCGCACGGCACCCGCGTCGTCGCGGTCGGCGCGAGTCCCCGCACCGCGTACGAGGTGATCGAACTCGACACCGCGAGCGGCCGCGCCAGGGTCGTCGGCGCCGCCCACCGCGACCCGGTCGACCCCGCCTACTACCCCGAGCCGCAGGTCCGCACCTTCACCGGCCCGGGCGGCCGCGAGGTGCACGCCCACATCCACCCGCCCCACCACCCCGGCCACACCGCCCCCGACGGCGAGCTGCCGCCCTACGTCGTCTGGGCACACGGCGGCCCCACCAGCAGGGTGCCGCTCGTCCTCGACCTGGCGATCGCCTACTTCACCTCCCGGGGCATCGGGGTCGCCGAGGTCAACTACGGCGGCTCCACCGGGTACGGGCGGGAGTACCGCAACCGGCTGCGCGAGCAGTGGGGCGTGGTCGACGTCGAGGACTGCGCGGCCGTCGCCCTCGCCCTCGCCGAGGAGGGCACCGCCGACCGCGCCCGGCTCGCCATCCGCGGCGGCAGCGCCGGCGGCTGGACCGCCGCGGCCTCGCTGACCAGAACCGACGTCTACGCCTGCGGGACCATCGCCTACCCCGTCCTCGACCTCACCGGCTGGGGCACCGGGGAGACCCACGACTTCGAGTCCCGGTACCTGGAGTCGCTGATCGGCCCGCTGGCCGAGGTGCCCGAGCGGTATGCGGAGCGCTCGCCCAGCGAGCACGCCGACCGGCTCACCGCGCCCTTCCTGCTGCTCCAGGGCCTGGACGACGTGATCTGCCCGCCCGTGCAGTGCGAACGCTTCCTCGCCAGGCTCGACGGACGCCAGGTGCCGCACGCGTACCTCACCTTCGCGGGCGAGGGACACGGCTTCCGCCGCGCCGAGACCATGGTTCGCGCCCTGGAGGCCGAACTCGCCCTGTACGCCCAGGTGTTCGGGCTGACCGTGCCCGGGATTCCCGAGTTGGAGCTGCTGAAGTGAGAGAGTTGGTACGGCCGTCGAGGCTCACCCCCGGAGCGCGGGTCGCCGTCGTCGCGCCGAGCGGGCCGGTGGTGGAGGAGCGGCTCCAGGCAGGCCTCGACATCCTGCGCGGGTGGGATCTCGACCCGGTGGTGGCACCCCATGCGCTCGCGAAGGACGGCGGGTTGGGGTATCTGGCGGGCTCGGACCCCGACCGGGCCGCCGACCTCCAGCGGGCCTGGTGCGACCCGTCCGTGTCCGCCGTGCTCTGCGCACGCGGCGGCTTCGGCGCACAGCGCCTCGTCGACCTGCTCGACTGGGAGGCGATGCGGGCCGCGGGGCCGAAGGCGTTCGTCGGCTTCAGCGACGCCACCGTGCTGCACGAGGCGTTCGCGACCCGGCTCGGGCTCGCCACCCTGTACGGCCCGGTGGCCTCGGGCGCCGACTTCGTCAAGAGCGCCGAGGCACAGGAGCACCTGCGGGCCACCCTGTTCGCCCCGGAGACGGTCCGCACCATCACCGCCCGGGGCACCGCGCTTTCGCCCGGCCGGGCCCGGGGCGTCACGGTCGGCGGCTGCCTGCGCCTGCTCGCGACCGGCATCGGCACCCCGCACACCCACCCGGGCGCGCGCGGTGGCCTGCTCCTGCTGGAAGACGTGGGCGAACAGCCGTACAGCCTCGACCGGAGCATCACCCAGCTGCTGCGGTCCGGCTGGCTCGACGGCGTCGCCGGGATCCTGCTCGGGTCCTGGGACCGCTGCGGGCCGTACGAGGGCGTGCGGGCGACGCTCGCCGACCGGCTCGGCGGGCTGGGAGTGCCGGTGGTGGAGGAGTTCGGCTTCGGGCACTGCGAGGCGGCCCTGACGATCCCGCTCGGCGTCGCGGCGGAGCTGGACGCCGACGCGGGCACGCTCACGCTGCTGGAGCCGGCCCTGCGCTGAGGCCGCGTGGGCAGCGGCGCTCGCCATGCGGGGCGGGGGGCCGCCGGCGCAGCCCGGGCGTACGAGCTCGAAGGCCGCGGCGCCGCGTAGGGTGGCCGGATGCCGCACATCTCATCCCGCTATCTCGCCGAGGGCCCCCGTGTGGGCATCCGTCCCTTCACCTACGAGGACGGCGCCGAGTTCATCGCCCGGGCCCGGGAGAGCAAGGACCTCCACCAGCCCTGGCTCTTCCCGCCCACCACGGACGCGGCCTACGCCGGCTACGCGGGCCGGCTGATCGAGGACCGCAGCAAGGCCGGGTTCCTGGTCTGCGAGAAGGACGACGGGGCGATCGCCGGGTTCATCAACATCAACAACATCGTCGAGGGCGGCTTCCAGTGCGGTGCCCTCGGCTACGGGGTGTTCGCGCACGCGGCGGGACGCGGGCTGATGCGGGAGGCGATGGGGCTGGTCGTGGACCACGCCTTCGGGCCGACGCGGCTGCACCGGCTGGAGATCAATGTGCAGCCCGGCAACACCGCGTCCATCGCGCTCGCGCGTGGCGCCGGCTTCCGCCTTGAGGGCTTCTCGCCGAACATGATCTACATCGACGGGGCCTGGCGGGACCACGAACGGTGGGCGATCACGGCGGAGATGCGCACGGGCGGTTGAGCCCGGCCTTTGCGCAATCCTGACCGGCAGCTCCCCTGGTCAGCTCATCCCACGCCGGGTTCCATGGTGATCGTGACGAGGATCCGACGTGAGGTACTGACCCTGCCGGCGGCGGAGTTGGGCCCGGACAACCCGCTGCCGCCGCTCCGCCCCCCGGGCGAGATCCACCGCGCCGACGAGCGCGACCGGGACGACCTGCCCGCGGACGTGGCCCGGCAGCTCGGCTACGAGCCGCTCCGCAGCCTCCTCCCGGTGCGGATCCGCGACGGCTACGGCAGAACCCGCGAAACCCGCGCCCTCGACACGCTCGTGATCGAGAACGACCGGCTGCGCGCCACCGTGCTGCCCGGCCTCGGCGGCCGCGTCGCCTCCCTCGTCCATCTGCCCACCGGCCGCGAACTCCTCTACCGCAACCCGGTGTTCCAGCCCGCCAACTTCGCCCTCAACGGCGCCTGGTACTCCGGTGGGATCGAATGGAACATCGGCGCCACCGGCCACACCGCCCTCTCCTGCGCCCCGCTGCACGCGGCCCGGGTCCGCGCCCCCGACGGCGGCGACATGCTTCGGCTGTGGGAGTGGGAGCGGCTGCGCGACCTGCCCTTCCAGGTCGACCTGTGGCTGCCGGACGGCTCCGACTTCCTGTACGTCGGCGTCCGCGTCCGTAACCCGCACGAACGCCCGGTGCCGCTCTACTGGTGGTCCAACACGGCCGTACCGGAGGACCGCCGGGTCGTGGGTCCGGCCGCGGAGGCCTGGGAGTTCGGGCCCGAACGCCGACTGCGCCGGGTACCCGTTCCGTCGTACGACGCGCAACACCCGTACGCCACCGACTACTTCTACGACATACCGGACGGCCGGCGCCGCTGGATCGCCGCGCTGGACGCGGACGGGCACGGGCTGGCGCAGACGTCGACCGACGAACTGCGCGGCCGGAAGCTGTTCGTGTGGGGCTCGGGACCCGGTGGCCGGCGCTGGCAGGAATGGCTCGGCGGACCCGGCACCGGCGGCTACCGCGAGATCCAGGCCGGGCTCGCCCGCACCCAGCTGGAGCACGTCCGGCTGGAGGCGGAGAGCGAGGTGTCGTGGCTGGAGGCGTACGGGCCGCTGTCCGCCTCGCACGACGTGGAGACGGTGGAGGAGCGGCTGGCGGCCGTCCTGCCCCGCGCCGCGCTCGACGCCGCGTACGCGGCCTGGCAGCCGTACGCCGACACCGCACCCGGCGAGATCCTTGCCGTCGGCTCCGGCTGGGGTGCGCTCGAAGTGCTGCGCACTGACTGGAAGCTGCCCGGCACACCGTTCGCCGAGTCCACGCTGGGCGAGGACCAGGCGCCCTGGCTGGAACTGCTCCGCACCGGCACGCTCCCCGAACCCCGCCGGGTACGGCCGCCGGGACCCACCCTGGTCGCCCCGCACTGGCGGGACATGCTGGAGACGGCCCCCGCGACCCCGCACACCGAGTACCACCTCGGCGTCGCCCAGTGGCACGCCGGCGACCGCGCCCAGGCCGTCCGCAGCTGGGAGCGGGCCCTCCAGCTCGCGCCGTCCCTCTGGCCGTTGCTGCGCTGTCTCGCCGTCGCCGACCGGGAGTACGGGCACCACGAGCGGGCCGCCGAGCGGTACGCCGACGCCTTCGACGACCTGTGCCGGGAACGCCGAGACGACGGCGAGGCCTGGACGGCGGCCGCTGCCGCGCTGGGCCGCGAGGCCCTCGAAGCGCTGCTGCGGGTACGGCGGGTCGCGGACGCCCGCACCGTCTGGGAGGCGCTGTCGCCGGCGATCCGGGAGCGCGGCCGGTTCCGGCTCCTGGAGGCCGAGTTGCTGCTCGCCGAGGGGCGGCGGGCAGCGGCCCGGGCCGTGTTCGAGGACGGGTTCGAGGTGGCCGACCTGCGGGAAGGGGCCGATGACATCGGCCGGTTGTGGCAGCGGCTCGGTGACGAACCGCTGCCCGGTCGGTACGACTTCCGGATGCGGCCGGGGAACCCCTGATCAGGCCGGGCGCTGATCGACGTACTCGAACACCGAGCCGTCCGGGTGCATCGCGAGCAGATTGCGGCCGGCGGGGGTGGGCACCGGCCCGGCGAGGATGTGGGCGCCGAGGTCGTCCAGCAACTGGTGGGCCGCGTCGACGTCCTGGACCGCGATCGTCGCGGTCACCTTGCGCAGCACCTCCAGCTCCGGCTCCGGTCCGCTCATCAGAAGGAAGGAGCCGACCGCGGCGACCTGGACGCCCCCGCGTTCGAAACGGAGGGCTCTGCCGCCGGAGAGGCGTTCGTAGAACGGGATCGCGGTTTCGAGGTCGTCGACGCAGATGCGCAGGGAGGCGCCCAGAATCTCCATGCGACGAGCCTAGTTGGCACCGGACGCGAAGAAGCCACCTCCGGTGATCTCCTGTTACGGCTTTTCATGTCCGGGTACCCGACAGACATGGAACATCTGGATCATCTCGAACATCTGGACAAGGACCTCGTCGACGAACTGGCGCAGGTCGCACGCGAGACCGTACGGGATGAGCTGCGCGAGCAGGGCCGGAAGCGGCGGCGGGCCGCCGTGCTCTACGGCGCCTCCGGTGCGGTCGCCCTGTACGCCGGGGCCGCGGTGGCATTGGCCGTGGGCCTGGCGCTGGCGACAGTGCTCCCGGGGTGGGCCGCGGCACTGATCACCGCGGTGATCCTGGGTGCGGTCGCGTATCTGCTGAGGGAGGCAGGCCGACCCAGCAGGCCGCACGCCCCCCATCGGGTCGTCGGCGGAACGGCACCCGCGGGGCCGCCCAGCGGGATGGGGCTGCCGTACCCGCCCATGCCGCCGGAGCCGCCGGTCACGCCGATCACCCCGGTCACTCCGGTGACGCCTGATGCCGACCAGGAGGCGCCGCGCGCGCCACACCGTCGGGCCTGAGGCCGACAGCGCCGTTCGCCGGCTGTGGAGCGCCGAGTGCCGACCGCCGACCGCCGCCGCGGGTTGTGTGCGGCCGGTCGCGCGGTTCCCGGCGCCCCGTGCGGGCGCCTTCGGCGGGCGGCGTCCGCCCGGCCCGCCTACGGTTACCTGGGAAGCCTCGGACCCCAGACGCATCCCCGGAGGCGCACCGTGAGTCGTCGACCCCGGATCGTGATCGTCGGTGCCGGGTTCGCCGGGTATCGCGCGGCCCGTACCCTCGCGCGGCTGGCCCGGAACCGTGCCGACATCACTCTTCTCAACCCCACCGACTACTTTCTGTATCTGCCCCTGCTGCCCCAGGTCGCCGCCGGGATCCTCGATCCCCGGCGGATCGCCCTGCCCCTGTCCGGCGCCCTGCGCGGAGTGCGCACGGTGCTCGGGGAAGCGGACGGCGTCGATCTCGACGGGAAGCGGGTGCAGTACACCGACCCCGAGGGCGTCCGCGGTGCCCTCGGCTATGACCGGCTGGTGCTCTGCGTCGGCAGTGTCAACAAGCTGTTGCCCATCCCCGGCGTCGCCGAGCACGCGCACGGCTTCCGCGGACTGCCCGAGGCCCTCTACCTCCGTGACCATGTGATCCGGCAGATCGAGCTGGCCGCCGTCGCCGCGGACGCCGGTCTCGCCGCCGCCCGGTGCACCTTCGTCGTCGTCGGCGCCGGATACACCGGCACCGAGGTGGCCGCTCACATGCGGATGCTCACCGCCGAGCTCGCCCGCCGTAACCCCCTCCCGTACGGGGTGCGGCCACGCTGGCTGCTGCTGGACGTGGCGCCCCGCGTGCTGCCCGGCATGGACGACAAGCTGTCCCGCACGGCCGACCGGGTGCTGCGCCGGCGGGGGGTCGAGGTGCGCATGGGGACCTCCGTGAAGGAGGCCACCCGGGACGGGGTGCTGCTCTCCGACGGCGAGTTCGTCGCCTCCCGGACCCTGGTGTGGTGTGTGGGGGTGCGGCCCGACCCGCTGGTCGAGGGCACCGGGCGGCCGCTGGAGAAGGGGCGGCTGATCGTCGACCCGTATCTCCAGCTCCCCGGTTGCGACGACGTGTTCGCCTGCGGGGACGCGGCCGCTGTGCCGGACCTGGCGAATCCCGGCGCGTTCACCCCGATGACCGCCCAGCACGCCTGGCGGCAGGGGCGGGTGGCCGGCGAGAACGTGGCCGCCTCGCTCGGCAGCGGAAGGCCCCGGCGCCCCTACCGCCACCGTGACCTGGGGTTCGTCGTCGACCTCGGAGGCCTCCAGGCCGCCGCCGACCCGCTCGGGGTGCCCCTGTCCGGGCCGGCCGCCGGGCTGGTGACCCGCGGCTACCACCTCGCGGCGATGCCCACGGGCCGGGTACGGGTCGCCGCCGACTGGCTGCTGGACGCCGTACTGCCGCGCCAGGGCGTGCAGTTGGGCCTCGTGCGGTCCTGGTCGGTGCCGCTGGACACGGCCTCACCGGAGCTGCCGAAGGCCCCCGAAACCACTACGGACACTCCCTCCGAAGGAGCCTCATGAACACCGCAGAACTCGTCGAACTCGCCCAGCAGCTGCGCGTGGACAGCGTGCGGGCGGCCGCCGCGGCCGAGTCCGGGCATCCGACCTCGTCGATGTCCGCCGCCGATCTGATGGCGGTCCTGCTCGCCCACCATCTGCGCTACGACTTCGACCGGCCCGCCCACCCCGGAAACGACCGCCTCATCCTCTCCAAGGGCCACGCCTCGCCCCTGCTGTACGCCGCTTACAAGGCGGCCGGTGCCATCGACGACGCCGAACTGCTCACCTTCCGTAAGCTCGGCTCCCACCTGGAGGGGCACCCCACCCCGCGCCGGCTGCCCTGGGTCGAGACCGCCACCGGCTCCCTCGGCCAGGGCCTGCCGGTCGGCGTCGGCATCGCGCTGTCCGGAAAGCGGCTGGAGCACGGCCGGTACCGGACCTGGGTGCTGTGCGGGGACAGCGAACTGGCCGAGGGCTCTGTCTGGGAGGCCGCCGAGCACGCCGGGTACGAGCACCTCGACAACCTCACCGCGATCGTCGACGTCAACCGGCTCGGTCAGCGCGGCCCCACCCGGCACGGCCACGACCTCGACGCCTACGCCCGCCGCTTCCAGGCCTTCGGCTGGCACACCGTGGAGATCGACGGCCATGACGTGGACGCCGTCGACCGCGCCTATGGCGAGGCCGCGTCCACGGTCGGACAGCCCACGGTGATCCTCGCCCGCACCCGCAAGGGCCGGGGCGTCGCCGCCGTCGAGGACCGCGAGGGCATGCACGGCAAGCCGCTGCCGGACGCCGAGGAGGCCATCGCCGAACTGGGCGGAATCCGCGACCTCCACGTTCATGTGCAGGAGCCTCCGGCGGCCCGTGCCCTGCACTCCGTGCCCACCGGCACGCTCGAACTCCCGCGCTACGACAAGGGCGACGAGGTTCCCACCCGGGACGCCTTCGGCAAGGCGCTGGCCGCGCTCGGCACCGCACGCGCCGACGTCGTCGCACTGGACGGCGAGGTCGGCGACTCCACCCGTACCGAGTTCTTCGGCAAGGAACACCCCGACCGCTACTTCGAGTTCTACATCGCCGAGCAGCAACTCGTCGCGGGCGCCGTCGGCATGGCCACCCGCGGCTGGGTGCCGTACGCCGCCACGTTCGCCGCCTTCCTCACCAGGGCCCACGACTTCGTCCGCATGGCCTCGATCAGCGGCAGCGGGATCAACCTGGTCGGCTCGCACGCGGGCGTCTCGATCGGTCAGGACGGGCCCTCCCAGATGGGCCTGGAGGACCTGGCGATGTTCCGCTCCGTGTACGGCTCGACCGTGCTGTACCCCTGTGACGCCAACCAGACCGCCAAGCTCGTCGTGACCATGGCCGGGCTCGACGGCATCCGCTATCTGCGCACCTCGCGCGGTGCGAGCCCGGTGATCTACGGGCCGGACGAGGAGTTCCCGGTGGGCGGCAGCAAGGTGCTGCGCTCCTCCGCCGAGGACCGGCTGACCGTGGTCGCCGCCGGGGTCACCCTGCACGAGGCGCTGAAGGCCGCCGACGCGCTCGCCGAGGACGGCATCCGGATCCGGGTCGTCGACCTGTACTCGGTCAAGCCCGTCGACCAGCAGACCCTGCGCCGGGCCGCCGAGGAAACCGGCTGTCTGCTCACCGTCGAGGACCATCGCGAGGAGGGCGGACTCGGTGACGCGGTCGCCGAGGCGTTCGCCGACGGCCGGCCGGTACCGCGCCTGGTACGGCTCGCCGTGCGGACCATGCCGGGCTCGGCCGCGCCCGACCAGCAGCTGCACACGGCGGGCATCGACGCCGAGTCGATCGCGGCGGCCGGGCGACTGCTGGTCGAGGAGGCGGTCGTGCGATGACCGGTGACGGGGTGGTCGTGCGATGACCGCCGACGAGGTGATCATGTGATGAGCGGTGACGAGGTGCGGCCGGTGCGGGCGGGTCGCCGGACGGTGGAGGTGCACCGGCCCGGCAAGGTGCTCTTCCCCGGAGGCGACGGCGCGAAGGAGTACACCAAGGCCGACCTCGTCGACTACTACAGGTCCGTCGCGCCCTACCTGCTGCCACAGCTGCGCGGGCGCCCGCTGATGCTGGAGCGGCACCCCGACGGCCTTGACGGGCCCCGGTTCATGCAGAAGAACACCCCGGACCACTACCCGGAGTGGATCGAGCGGGCCGAGGTCGCCAAGGAGGGCGGCACGGTGACCCATGTGGTCTGCGGCGACACCGCCACTCTCCTCTACCTCGCCGACCAGGCCTGCATCACCCTGCATCGCTGGCTCTCCCGCACCACCCGCCTCAACTGCCCCGACCAGCTGGTTCTCGACCTGGACCCTCCCGGCACCGACTTCGCCCCGGTACGGGAGGCCGCCGGCTGGGCCCGTGACCTGTTCGACCGGCTGCGGCTGCCGTCGGCTCCGATGACCACCGGCTCCCGGGGACTCCATCTCGTCGTACCGCTGAACGGCCGGCACGACTTCGACGAGGTACGCGCATTCGCCCACGACCTGGCCGAGCTGCTCGCCGCCGAACACCCCGACCGGCTCACCACCGCCGTCCGCAAGGAGGACCGCGGGGACCGGCTCTTCCTGGACGTCGGGCGCAACGCCTACGCCCAGACCGCGGTCGCCCCCTACACCGTGCGGGCCATCCCCGGCGCCCCCGTCGCCGTACCCGTCACCTGGGACCAGCTCGACGACCCCGGCCTGGACGCCCGCCGCTGGACCATCGCCGACGCCGTCGACCAGGCCCGCACCGACCCCTGGGGCGGCCTGCCGTCCCGTGGCCGCGCCCTGGGCCCGGCCCGCCGCCGCCTCGACGCGCTGCGCGCCGGCACCGGCTGAGCCGGGGTCCGGCACACCTCACGGCGGAATCGGCCGAGCCGGCTCCGGCGCACGCAAGGTGTCGCCGTCCGGACGCGTTGCGTCACCGGCCGACTGTGAAGGTTTGATCCTGGGACCTCCGGCCACTCGGACCAAGAGGTGGCCATGACGAACACAAATGACACGTCAAAGACGCAGGATTCACCAAAAGACCGCAAACACGAGGACGGGCCCGGCCCCGAGGAGAACCGGCCGCGCCCGATGGAGGTGCTGCGCCAGGCCCGTGCCCAGCTCGCCGAACTCACCGGTATGGCCGCCGAGTCCGTGTCGTCCTTCGAACAGACGGAGGACGGCTGGGTGTTGGAGGTCGAGGTCCTCGAACTCCCCAGGGTGCCCGACACGATGAGCCTGATGGCGAGCTACCGGGTCGAACTCGACCCCGACGGGCAGCTCACCGGCTACCGGCGCATGGGCCGCTACGAACGCGGACGCGCCGACGCACACCGGTCCGGCGGCCGCTAGGCCGCCTGCCAGCGGAGACATCACACGACAAGGAGGGTGGACAGGCATGACGGTCGTACCGGCACAGCAGACCGGCGGAGGCGGCAGCAGCGGCCTCTATGACGTACTCGAACTCGTTCTCGACCGAGGACTGGTCATTGACGCGTTCGTTCGGGTCTCTCTGGTCGGAATCGAGATTCTGAAGATCGACGTCCGGGTCGTGGTCGCCAGCGTGGACACGTATCTGCGCTTCGCCGAGGCCTGTAACCGGCTCGACCTGGAGTCCGGCCCGAACAAGAGCCCCGGCCTGCCGGACGTGGTCGGCCAGGTCACCGAGTCCGGTGCCCGTGGCAAGTCGAAGGGCGCCCTCTCCGGCGCCGCCGAGACCATCTCCGACGCCTTCCAGCAGGCTCGCGACGAGCGCTCCGGGGAGAGCGAGTCCCGCCCGCGCCCCCGTAAGTCGACCGCCCCGCGCCGGAAGGAGGAGCAGGAGTGAGCACCTATGTCTACGGCATCACGGCCGCCGGACACCCCTCACTGCCCGAGGGCATGGGCGGCGTCGGCGACCCCGCCCGGCCGGTGCGCGTGCTGACGCAGGGCCCGCTCGCCGCCCTGGTGAGCGAGGCCCCGGAGGGACTGCGCCCCAAGCGCAAGGACCTGCTCGCTCACCAGCAGGTGCTGGCCGAGGCGGGCGGCGGCGGGTGTGTGCTGCCCATGCGGTTCGGCAGTGTCGCCCCGGACGACGACGCCGTCACCGGCGTCCTCGCCGAACGCGCCGACCACTACGAGGAGCGGCTGCGCACCCTCGACGGCAAGGTCGAGTACAACATCAAGGCCAGCCACGTCGAAGAGGCGGTCCTGCACCGGGTGATGTCCGAGAACCCGGAGCTGCGCGCCCTCGCCGAGGCCAATCGGCAGGCGGGCGGCGGCAGCTACGAGAGCCGGCTGCAACTGGGCGAGATGGTGGTGGCCGCTGTCCAGGCCCGGGAGGCCGAGGACGCCGTGGAGCTGCGGCAGGCACTGGAAGCGGAGGCGGCGGCTGTGAGCGTGGGCCCCGACTCCACCGGCTGGCTCGCCAACGTGTCCTTCCTCGTCGACCGGGACTCCGCGGAGAACTTCCTGGCCGCCGTCGAACGGCTGCGCAAGAGCCATCCGCACCTGGACATACGCATCAACGGGCCGCTGCCGCCGTACAGCTTCGTCGAACCGGGCGCTTCCGAGCCCGCCGGCACCACGGCAGGCGGCGCCGAGGCCTAGAGCAGGAGCACGTACCCATGGGACTGATCAAGGAGCTGCTGCTACTGCCCTTCGCACCCGTGCGCGGCAGCGCCTGGGTCGTCGAGCAGGTACTGCACGAGGCGGAACGGATCTACTACGACCCCGCCGCGATCCGGGCCGAACTGGCCCGGCTTGAGGAACGGCTGGAAGCCGGTGAGATCGACGAGGAGGAGTTCGACCGGGCCGAGGACGAACTCCTCGACCGGCTGGAGATCGCCCTGCGCAAAGGCGCCGGGCCCGGCAATGGGATGCATACATGAACCGAACAGGACTGGGCCTCGCGATCGGGGCCGGATACCTCCTGGGCCGGACCAAGAAGCTGAAGCTGGCCTTTGCCGTCGGCACGCTGGTTGCCGGCAAGAAGCTGAATCTGAGCCCGGGGGCGCTCATGAGCGTCGTCAACCAGCAGCTGCGTGACAACCCGCAGTTCAAGGAGATAGGCGACCAGCTGCGCGAGGATCTGCGCGGGGTCGGCCGGGCCGCTTCCGGTGCCATGGTCGAACGGCAGCTCGACTCCCTCGCCGACCGGTTGCACGGCCGTACCGCCGAGGTGCGCGACCAGCTGGCCGGCGTCGTGCCGGACACCGGCACCCTCGGTCTCGGCGACGACCGGGACGACGAGGAGGACGCCGAGGAGGACGACGAGGACCGTCGCGGGCGGGCCGAGGACGACGACGAGGACCGTCGCGGGCGGGCCGAGGACGACGACGAGCGCGGCGGTGGCGAGGAGAAGCGCGACAAGGGGCCCGCCCGCAAGGCCCCGGCGAAGCAGGCGGCCAAGAAGGTTCCGGCCAAGAAGACGGCCGCCAAGAAGGCTCCGGCCAAGAAGGCCGCGCAGGGCCGGGCCGCCGCCAAGAAGACGGCGGGCCGGGCCCCGAAGGGAGGCGGTGACCGATGAACAACACCAGCCCGCTCACGGACGCGGCCCGCTCCGAGGCCGCCGACCGCCTGAAGGCGGAGGTGCAGGAGTACCTCGCCGCCCAGGCCCAGCGCCTGCTCGTAGGCGCAGGACGCAAGCTCGGCGAGACCACCGGCAAGCTCAACGACATCGCCGAGGGCAACAGCCCGGGCTTCGCCCAGCTGGCCCTGGACGCCGGCCGCAAGGTCGCCGAGGGCAAGGGCCCGGTGCGCTCCGCACTGGAGATCGGCCTGTCCCACGCGAAGGACACCGTCATGGACAAGGTGCGCAACGTCGGGGGCGGCAAGGGCAAGGGGAAGGGCAGCGGTCAGAAGCCGACCGTCATCATCGAGTCGGTCGACGTCGGCGTGCCGGTGCGCACCGCCTACGACCAGTGGACCCGCTACCAGGACTTCAGCACCTTCGCCAAGGGTGTGAAGAGCGCCAGCCGTACCGACGACACCACGTCGGACTGGCAGGGCAAGATCTGGTGGTCCAGCCGCAGCTGGAAGGGCCACACCGTCGAGCAGGTCCCCGACTACCGCATCCAGTGGTCCTCGGAGGGCGCCAAGGGCACCCACAAGGGCGTCGTCACGTTCCACTCGCTCGGCGAGAACCTCACCCGCATCCTCCTGGTGATGGAGTACTACCCCAGCGGCTTCTTCGAGAAGACCGCGAACATCTGGCGCGCCTCGGGCCGCCGGACCCGTCTCGACCTCAAGCACTTCGCCCGGCACATCTCCATCAAGGGCGAGGTGGACGACGGCTGGCGCGGCGAGATCCGCGACGGCGAGGTCGTCCGCAGCCACGAGGACGCCCTGGCCGAGGAAGAGAACGAGGAGAACGAGGAGAACGAGGAGAACGAGGAGAACGAGGAGAACGAGGGCGAGGAGCAGTACGAGGACGAGGAGCCGTACGACGAGGCGGAGGCCGCCGGGCGGGGGGAGGATGAGGAGTACGAAGAGGAAGGCGAAGAGGCCGAGGAGGAGCCCGAGGACGAGTACGAGGACTCTGAGGGCACCGAGCGCGAGGACGAGGACGAGGACGAGTACGCCGAGTCCGGGAGCCGTCGATGACGATGCCCGGTCGGCTGCCCGAGCCGTACGGACGTGACGGCGGAGGTGCCAACCTCGCCGACATCCTGGAGCGCGTCCTGGACAAGGGCATCGTCATTGCCGGTGACATCAGGATCAACCTGCTCGACATAGAACTGCTCACCATCAAGCTTCGCCTGGTCGTCGCCTCCGTCGACCGGGCGAAGGAGATGGGCATCGACTGGTGGGAGCACGACCCCGAGCTGTCCACCCGTGCCCGCCGCGACCAGCTCACGCGGGAGAACCACGAGTTGCGGGAGCGGCTCGCGGCGCTGGAGGCGCTGGAGGCCGGACGCGGGCGGCAGCAGGAGGAGGACCGATGACCGCACAGGCCGGACTCCGGTACGTGTACGCCGTCTGCCGCCCCTTCGAGGCGGCCCTCCAGTCCCAGCTCACCGGTGTGGCCGGCGCCCCGCCCGGGCTGCTCCGGCACCACGGGCTGGTCGCCGTCGTCAGCACGGTCCCGGAGGGGGACTTCGCCGAGGGGCCCCTGCGGGACCATCTGGAGGATCTGGACTGGCTGGCCGCGACCGCCCGCGCCCATCAGGGGGTGATCGACGCGCTCACCACGGTCACCACCCCGCTGCCGCTGCGGCTCGCCACGGTCTTCCGGGACGACAGCGGCGTACGGACCATGATGGAGGCCCGCGAGGCCGACTTCCTGCGCACCCTCGACCGGCTCGAGGGACGGGTCGAGTGGGGCGTCAAGCTGTACGCCGACCCGCCCGAGCAGGAGCCGGCGCCCGTCGGCAAACCCGTCAGCGGGCGGGACTATCTGCGGCAGCGGCGAACGCGCAGCCGCGAGCACGAGGAGAAATGGCGGGCCGCCGAGGAATTCGCCGCCGCCCTGCACAGGCGGCTTTCCCAGCACGCCGAGGATTCCCGGTTGCACCCACCGCAGAACGCGGTGCTTTCCGGAGCACCGGGACAGAATCTACTCAACGCGGCTTATCTGGTGGCACGCGCGGAATCCGAGGAATTCGTGGAACTGGTCGACCGTACCAAGGACGAGGCACCCGGAATGCGGGTGGAACTCACCGGCCCCTGGGCGGCCTATTCGTTCACGGAACCGACGCCGGAACCGGGGGAGGGGGCCGGGCGGTGACCATCGTCGAACGCCGTGAGGTCGCCCTGGTCGACCTGCTCGACCGGCTGCTGGCCGGCGGGGTCGTCATCACCGGCGACATCACCTTGCGCATCGCGGATGTCGACCTCGTCCGGATCGACCTCAACGCGCTGATCAGCTCGGTCAACGCCCAAGTGCCCGCGCCCTGGGGGGAGCCGACGTGAGTGAGCACCGCGACCCGGAGCCGGGCGAGAACATGGAGCGGGGCGAGATCCTGGAGCCGGGCGAACGCCGCAACCGGCTGGACCTCGACCCGGACACCGTCGAGCGCGACCTGGTCAAGCTGGTGCTGACCGTCGTGGAGCTGCTGCGTCAGCTGATGGAGCGGCAGGCGCTGCGCCGCTTCGACACCGGGGACCTCACCGAGCAGCAGGAGGAGCGGATCGGGCTCACCCTGATGCTCCTGGAGGACCGCATGGCCGAACTCCGGGACCGCTACGGACTGCGGCCCGAGGACCTGAATCTGGACCTCGGGCCGCTGGGACCGCTGTTGCCGCGCGAGTGAGCCGGCCACCAGGAGGTGGCCTCACCACCTGTACCAGCGGCCCCTGCCGCCGGCGCCGGTCGTGCCGCGGACCAGGAATCCGAGTAGCCACAGCACAAGTACGGCGAGCGCGACCCACCAGAGCAGTTTCACCGCGAATCCGGCACCGAAAAGTATCAGCACCAGAAGCAGTACCAGCAGAATGGGAACCATAGTCTGACCTCCTGTGATCCGAGTTTCCCGAATGACACGGATCAGACTTGCTTCCGGCAGAGAATTTCTCCGTGCAGGACGGCGAACCAGCCGTCGTCCTGGGCCGCCCATTCCCGCCAGGCCGCCGCTATCGCGTGCAGTTGACCGGTGCTCGCGTGACCGCCCTCGGTGGCCCGCGCGGCGTAGGACGAGGCGACCGTGCGGTCCGCCCACAGCCCGCCCCACCACTCCCGTTCCTCGGCCGTGCTGTACGTCCAGGTGCCGGAGGTGGCGGTGATGTCGGTCAGCCCCGAGGCCAGCGCCCAGGACTTCAGCCGCCGCCCGGCGTCCGGCTCACCCCCGTTGGCCCGCGCCACCCGCCGGTACAGCTCCAGCCACTCGTCCAGCCCCGGCACCGCCGGGTACCAGGTCATCGCCGCGTAGTCCGAGTCGCGTACGGCGATGAAACCGCCGGGCTTGGTGACCCGGCGCATCTCGCGCAGCGCCCGCACCGGGTCGCCCACGTGCTGGAGCACCTGGTGGGCGTGGACCACGCAGAAGGTGTCGTCCGGGTAGTCCAGCGCGTGCACGTCGGCGACCGTGAAGTCCACGTTCGTCAGCCCGCGCCCGGCGGCGGTCGACCGGGCCTGCTCCAGGATGCCAGGCGCGTGGTCGGCGCCGGTGACATGGCCCTCGGGCACCAGTGCCGCCAGGTCGGCGGTGATCGTGCCGGGGCCGCAGCCGATGTCCAGGATCCTCATGTGGGGCTTCAGCGCACCGAGCAGATACGCCGCGGAGTTGGCGGCGGTACGCCAGGTGTGGGAACGCAGCACCGACTCGTGGTGCCCGTGCGTGTAGACAGCGGTCTCCTGCGGTTTCGACATGGCTCAGCCCCTTCGCTTCACACCGGGCGGACGGGGCCGGTCGACCCCGTCCCGCGCTGTCCGCAACGCTACGCCCGCATGCCGAATGATGAGATCCGCGTTTTACGATATGGACTGACGGTCCGTCAGTGCGACCGGTAGACGGTCAGCGCCTCGGGCAGCTTCTCCACTGTCACCTCCCCCGTCACATCGGTGACTTCGCCGTCGTACGCGAGCGGGGTGCCGGTCTTGAGGCCGGTGAGACGCAGCCGGCTCACCCGCACCTCCGCGTGCGCGGGGGAACTGACCAGCGGGGCCGCGACGGCGGCGGAGAGCAGGCGCAGTGCGGGATGCCGGCCGCCGTGCACCACCCGTACGTCCAGCTGTCCGTCCGCCAGGTCGGTACGGCGGCCCGGTGTCAGGCCCATCCGGTGGTAGACGCAGTTGCCGATGAACAGCAGCCACAACGGGTGGGCCTCGCCGCCGAGTTCGACCTCCAGCGGATGCCGGTCCGTGCGCAGCACGCGCAGCGCCGCGAGCACCTCGGCGGGCCGGCCGCCGATGCGGTGCGCCCAGCGCTCCCGCTCGCGCACCAGCTCGGGATACACGCCGAGGCTCAGCGTGTTGAGGAAGACGCCCTCCCGGCCGTCGCAGGCGAAGCGGCCGACGTCCACCCGGACCGCCTCGCCGTCGCGCACCGCACGGCCCAGGGCGCGGCCGTCCTCGACACTCAGGTCGTAGGCGAAGTGGTTGAGGGTGCCGCCGGGCAGCACCGCGAGCGGCAGGCCGTGCCGCAGGGCGATCTGGGCGGCCGCGTTCACGGTGCCGTCGCCGCCGCACACCCCGAGCGCCTGCGCCCGCAGCGCCGCCTTCTCCAACTCGGCCCGCACCTCGGACGGTTCGCACTCCACCAGCTCGGCCTTCGGCAGCTCGTCGTGCAGCGCCCGGACCCGGTCGGCGCTGCCCGAGGCCCGGTTGGCCACCATCACCAGGCCGTCCCCGTCGGGCAGCGCCGGGGCGTCCGCACGGGGCCGGGGCGGCGGGCCGTTCTGGCCCCGGGTCGGCACCAGCCGGCGTAGGGCGAACGCGGCGCCCGCGCCCAGCGCCGCGCCCGCGAGCACATCGCTCGGGAAGTGCACGCCCGTGTAGACCCGGGACATGGCGACGGAGAACGCCACCGGCGCCACCACCGCGCCCCACGCCGGGGACTCCAGGGCGACGCCGGTCGCGAACGCGGCCGCCGACGCGGCGTGTCCGGAGGGGAAGGAGGTGGTGATCGGCTGCCGCTTCAGATGCCGTACCGCCGGCACCGGGTCCAGGACCGGCCGGTGCCGGCGCACCGAGCGCTTGCCAACGGTGTTGATGGTCAGGGAGGCCAGGCTGAGCGAGGCCAGGCCGCGGGCGGCGGCCCGGCGGGCCCGGGGGGTGCGGGACGCGGCCACCGCGGCCGCCACCGCGAACCACAGCACGCCGTGGTTGGCGCTGCGGCTCAGCCGGGGCAGCACCGGCTCGGCGAACGGCCAGTTCCGCTCGGCGGCCACCTCGAACAGCCTCAGGTCGAGAGCGAGCAGCCGGTCGCGCAGCGCGTGCCGGCCCGGCTTCAGGACGGTCAGGTCAACATCTGGGCTCATGCGGGTCCGGTTACCCTGAAGTGGCTGTTTCCTGCCGGTACGCGGTGCGGTCGAGTGAGAGGAACCCCACGGATGCGCCTGCTCCTCATACGTCACGGGCAGACCCCGACCAATGTCGACTTCCTGCTCGACACCGGCGTACCGGGCCCCGGTCTGACCGCGCTCGGCGAACAGCAGGCGGCGGCCCTTCCCGAGGCCCTCGCCGACGAGGACATCGAGGTTCTCTACGTCTCCACGCTGACCCGCACCCAGCTCACCGCCGCCCCGCTGGCCGCGGCCCGCGGTCTCCGCCCGATCGTCCGCGACGGCATCCGCGAGGTCTCCGCCGGCGACCTGGAGATGCTGCCCGGTCACTCCGAGCGGGGCGAGGAGTACATGCGAACCGTCTTCGCCTGGGCGGCCGGGGACACCGCGCTGCGCATGCCCGGCGGGGAGACCGGAGACGAGGCCCTGGCCCGCTACGACGCCGTGATCGCCGAGGCCGCGGCGAGTGGCGCCAGGACAGTCGCCGTGATCAGCCACGGCGCCGCGATCCGCCTGTGGACAGCGGCCCGCGCCGACAACGTCGACATCCCCTACGCCGCCGCCCGCCCCCTCGACAACACCGGCGTGGTCATCCTGGAGGGCTCACCCCAGGACGGCTGGAAAGCGGTGTCCTGGGAGGGCGCGGTCGTGGAGCCGGCAGGGGCGAGCGGGCCGACGGGGGAGCCGTTGGAGTCCGCCGCGGAGTGACTACGCGCCCGCACCCGCAGGCGTCGGCCTGATAACGGTTTGCCCCCGGTCGGGGGCGCCACGCAGAATCCCAGACCATGGGACATCTGGAAGCCGCGCATCTCGAGTACTACCTCCCCGACGGGAGGGCCCTGCTCGGGGATGTGTCCTTCCGGGTCGGCGATGGGGCCGCCGTCGCGCTGGTCGGCCCCAACGGCGCCGGCAAGACCACTCTGCTGCGGCTGATCTCCGGAGAGCTGAAGCCGCACGGCGGCACCGTGACCGTGAGCGGCGGCCTCGGCGTGATGCGCCAGTTCGTGGGCTCCGTACGGGACGAGACCACCGTGCGTGACCTGCTGGTGTCCGTGGCGCCGCCCGGGATCCGGGAGGCCGCGCAGGCCGTCGACCGGGCCGAGCACGACATCATGACCGTCGACGACGAAGCCGCCCAGCTCCGCTACGCGCAGGCGCTCGCCGACTGGGCCGAGGTGCGCGGCTACGAACACGAGACGCTCTGGGACATGTGCACGACGGCCGCGCTCGGCGTGCCGTACGAGAAGGCCCAGTGGCGGCAGGTGCGCACCCTCTCCGGCGGTGAGCAGAAGCGGCTGGTGCTGGAGGCCCTCTTCCGGGGCACCGACGAGGTGCTGCTGCTCGACGAGCCGGACAACTACCTCGACGTCCCCGGCAAGCGCTGGCTGGAGGCGCAGCTCAAGGAGACCCGCAAGACGGTCCTGTTCGTCTCCCACGACCGGGAACTCCTCGCCCGCGCCGCCGAGAAGATCGTCTCGGTGGAGCCCTCGCCCACCGGCGCCGACGCCTGGGTGCACGGCGGCGGCTTCGCCACTTACCACGAGGCCCGGCGTGCACGCTTCGCCCGCTTCGAGGAACTGCGCCGTCGCTGGGACGAGAAGCACGCCCAGCTGAAGAAGCTGGTGCTGAACCTCCGCCAGGCGGCCGCCGTCTCCCACGAGATGGCGTCCCGGTACGCGGCCGCCCAGACCCGGCTGCGCAAGTTCGAGGAGGCCGGGCCGCCCCCGGAGCCGCCGCGCGACCAGGACATCCGGATGCGGCTGCGCGGCGGCCGTACCGGTGTGCGGGCCGTCACCTGCGCGGGACTCGAACTCTCCGGCCTGATGAAACCCTTCGACCTGGAGGTCTTCTACGGCGAACGGGTCGCCGTCCTCGGCTCCAACGGCTCCGGCAAGTCGCACTTCCTGCGGCTGCTGGCCGGCCAGGAGGTGGCGCACACGGGACAGTGGAAGCTGGGCGCACGGGTGGTGCCCGGCCACTTCGCGCAGACTCACGCCCACCCCGAGCTCCAGGGCCGTACCCTCCTCCACATCCTGTGGACGGAACACTCCCAGGACCGGGGCGCCGCGATGTCCCGGCTGCGCCGCTACGAGCTGACGAACCAGTCCGAACAGACCTTCGATCGGCTCTCCGGTGGCCAGCAGGCTCGGTTCCAGATCCTCTTGCTGGAGCTACAGGGTGTAACGGCGCTGCTGCTGGACGAGCCGACCGACAACCTCGACCTGGAGTCCGCCGAAGCCCTCCAGGAGGGTCTGGAGGCCTTCGACGGCACGGTGCTCGCCGTCACCCACGACCGCTGGTTCGCCCGCTCCTTCGACCGCTACCTGGTCTTCGGCACCGACGGCCGGGTCCGCGAGACCCCGGAGCCGGTGTGGGACGAGCGCCGGGTGGAGCGAGCCCGCTAGACAGGCCCGGGAGCCCGGACCTCCGTAGAGTGGATACAGGGATCCGGACCGCCGGGACGGACACGACGAGCGGGGTACCACCATGACCGGAGTCGACCCCAGCCGGCTGGACGACCAGCAGCTCATGAAGGAGCTGGAGACCATCCACCGGACGCGCCACGACACCCTGCTGTACGGCTCCAACGACGCGCTGCGCGCCCACAACGAACGCATGGCCCAGCTGGAGGGCGAGTACCTGCGCCGCAATCCGCGCCGCATCGTCGCCGCCGGCCGCACCCGGGAGGGCGCCCGGGAGCGCAGTTGCGCCGAGACGACGACACCGGGCGCCTCCGCGAGCTGAGGCCGACGTCCTTCTCAGGCCTCGCTGAGCGTGTCGAGGAAGGCCTCGCAGAACGCCTTGAGGTCGTCCGGCTTACGGCTGGTGACCAGCGTGTTGGGCCCGGCCTCGCAGACCTTGACCTGCTCGTCGACCCAGGTGCCGCCGGCGTTGCGGATGTCGGTCCGCAGGCTCGGCCAGGACGTCAGGGTCCGGCCGCGCACGACATCGGCCTCCACCAGCGTCCAGGGCGCGTGACAGATCGCGGCGACCGGCCGGCCCGCCTCGAAGAAGCTCTTCGCGAACGCGACGGCCTTCTCGTCCATCCGCAGAAAGTCCGGATTGGCGACCCCGCCGGGCAGGACCAGCGCCCCGAACGAGTCCGCCGAGGTGTCAGCGACCACCTCGTCCACGGGGAACGTGTCCGCCTTGTCGAGATGGTCGAAGGCCTGGATCTCTCCCGGCTTCGTCGACACCAGCACCGGCTCGTGCCCGGCGTCGGAGACCGCCTTCCACGGCTCGGTCAGCTCCACCTGCTCGACGCCCTCGGGCGCGGTCAGAAACGCGATACGCATGATGTTCACTCCCTTGCTTCCTTGGCTTCCGTGGCTTCCGTGCCGGCGTCCCGGCTCACTCCCCGCCGACCACGGCCTCGGCCAGCGCCAGCAGGTTGCGGTAGCGCGTCGAACGCGGCAGTCGGGACACCCTCTGGACGAGGGCGTCGGGGGCGTTGCCGCGGCGCAGCACGCGTGCCAGTTCGCTCGGCTGCGCCGGGAAGTCGTGCCGGGTCAGGGACCGGGCCAGTTCCAGCCGTACGGTCGCCAGTGACGGCTGCTCACTGGTCCACGGCTGCATCGGGGCGCGGTACATCTCCGGATCGTCATCGGCCGGCGGCTCGGGGTCGTTCCAGTCCTCGGTGCGCGTCGGATGCCCGGACCTGAGCAGGCCCTGCAACTCGTGCTTCATCTCGTCGTCCCGGTGAACACTCAGCCGGTCACTGCCTCGCTGCATATCTCCCTCCAGGTGCTTCAGGGGGTGCCGGACGCGTACCCGGTGACGAGGGGCCGACACGCCGGAACGGGCCCCTGAGGTCACCCGAAAGGGCGGGAGGGTCCCGCGAATGGGGGTCGGCCGCGCGCGGCACGGCGTGGGGCGGGCTGTGATGGCTGCGGGGGCACCAGCCGCGTGTCCCCGGAGTCGTACTTCCGAGGAGCCACCCCATGCGCCGTACCGCTCGCGCCCTGTCCGTCGCCGTCCTGGCGGGTGCCGCGTTCGGCGTCGCCGGTACGGCCGCCGCGTCCGGCCCCGCCGCCGAGGCGAGCCCCGGCAGCGCGCGCCCCTGGAGCACACACTCCACCGTCGCCCCGAGCCAGGGGGGCGGGGTGCCCCCGGGCGGCGGCGGCACGGTTCCCGGTGGGGGCGGCGCGGTTCCTCACGGGGACGGCGGCACGGCCCCACGCGGCGACGATGCCACGGGCCCTTGGGGCGACGACGGTACGGGCGCTCGGGGGGACGACGGCACGGCCGCTCGGGGCGACGACGGCACGGCTGTCCGCGGTGACGATGCCACGGGTTCCCGAGGAGAGGCCGGGGTCGGCACGGCGCCCGGGGGAAATGACGAGCGGCCCTGTTCCGCTGGGCGGAAGTCGTGCGCCGGTGGCGGGCGCGAGTGCGCTTCCTCCGGCTCCTCCCGTTCCTTCGGCTCCTCCGGCTCCTGTGCGGACGATCACGCGTGTGACGAGCCACGCGGCGGTGACACGTCCTGCGATCCGCCGACCGTGGAGCACGGGGTGGAGGCCGGGGAAGGCGGCGCCTTCACCGACTCGGTTCCCGCACTGGTCGCGGGCGGCGTGCTGATCGCGGCCGCGTGCGGTGGCGCGGTGTACCGGCTGGCCGGCGGAAGGTCCCGCGCGGACGGGTGAGACGACCGCCACCGGGTACCCCGGGGCGACCACTCCGGCACACTCCGGCACCGTACGCGCCACCCGACGAAGAGCACGGCCCGGACCGGACGGCACACGGCACCACGGACTGCGCGGAGGCGGACATGCGGCGGACGGATCCCGAGGGTCAGGAGCCGGTCCGGGACGCACCCGCGCGGGGCCACGGACCCGTCCGGTACGGGCCGCCGCTGCCCGACGACGGGCTGCCCGTCCTGCCCGAGCTCTCCGCCGCGCTGGCCGCCGCCGCGAGCCGGGGCGGAGAGGAACCCGTCGGCGGCGGCCCGGCGCTGCTCGACGCGGCCTGCGGCTACTGGGAGCGCCGCGGGCTGCCCGTCACGCCCGGCCGGGTGACCGCGGGCCCCGGCGCCCCGGCCCTCCTGCTGGCGCTCACCGCCGCGCTCGGCGGCGACGTCCTGGTGCCGCGCCCCTGCGCCGCCTGGTGGGCGCCGTACGCCCGACTCCTGGGCCGGCCCGTCTTCCACGTGGCCACTCCGGCCGAGTCCGGGGGCGTACCCGACCTCTACGCGCTGCTGGAGACCGTGCGCCGGGTCCGGGAGGAGGGCGGTGACCCGCGGCTCCTCGTGCTCTCCGTCGCCGACGACCCGACCGCCACCGTCGCCCCGCCGGAACTGCTGCACGAGACCGTCGAGGCGGCGACCGGCGAGGGACTCCATCTGGTCAGCGACGAGACCTGGCGCGACACCCTGCACGCCCCGGACGCCACCGTGCTGCTCAGCCCCGCCGAGATGCTCCCGGACCGGGTCACCGTCGTCACCGACCTGGCCGGCGCCCTGTTGCCGGCCGGCTGGCCCGCCGCCGTCGCCCGGTTCCCCGAGGGGGACACCGGTACGGCCCTGCACGCGCGCGTGCTCGACGTTCTCACCGCGCTCGGCGCCCGCCTCGCCGGACCGGTCGCGGTCGCCGCCGGCCACGCCCTCGACGAGCCCGGGCCCGTCACCGGCCGCCGGGAGGCCGCCGTACGCCTGCACGCGCGCGTGGCCGCCGCCGCACACACAGCGGTGGTCGCCGGCGGCGGCCTGGCCCGGCCGCCGCAAGCGGGCCGTCACCTGTACGCCGACCTGGAACCACTGCGCGCCGCACTCGGCGCCCACGGGGTCGGCGACGCACAGGAGTTGGAGGACTTCCTCACCGCCCGGCTCGGAATGCCCGCGCCCGGCGGGCACCGCTTCGGCGACGACCTCCAGGCGCTGCGCGTCCGGCTCGCCACCGGGCCACTGCTGGGCGGCACCGACGAGGAACGGCTGGAATGCCTCACGTCACCCGCGCCGTTGGAACTGCCACACGTGCAACGCGCGTTGATGTCCTTGAGGTCGGTACTCGACGATCTCCGCGACGACGCTCAGCGATGGGAGCCTCCTCGATGACGCAGCAGACGCATGAGTCAGGGTCCACCACGACGACTGCACCCGCGACGACTGCCGACACGACTGCCATGACGACCCGGGATGCCACCACCACGCCCACAGCCCCGACTCCCTACGCGCCTCCGTTCCCGCCGCTCGCCGAACCCCGCCCGCTGGGCGAACTCCGGGTCTGGCCACGGACATTCCACGACCGTCTGACCGCACCGCTGCCCGGCCTCAAGGCCATGGCCCGGTTCGCCCGTGAAGGCTCGGTGCGCCCCGGGCGCGAGGGCCTCGCCGACCTCCCCCGGCTGCCCTACGAGCCGGGCCCGCTACCCCGCGTCGACACCGACACGGTCGCCGTCACCTGGGCGGGACACGCCAGTTGGGTAGTCCGGATCGGCGGCCTGACCGTGCTCACCGACCCCGTCTGGTCCCGCCGCATCATCGGCACCCCGGCCCGGGTCACCCCGGTCGGCGTCGACTGGGAGACCCTGCCGCGCGTCGACGCGGTCGTCATCAGCCACAACCACTACGACCACCTGGACGCCCCCACCCTGCGCCGACTCCCGCGCGACACCCCGGTGTTCGTACCGGCCGGCCTCGGCAGCTGGTTCCGGCGCCGCCGCTTCACGACCGTCACCGAGCTGGACTGGTGGGAGGCGGCCGAACTGTCCGGTGTCCGCTTCGACTTCGTCCCCGCCCACCACTGGTCCAAGCGCACCCTCACCGACACCTGCCACAGCCTCTGGGGCGGCTGGGTCCTCACCGCCCCCGACGGGCAGCGCGTCTACTTCGCCGGCGACACGGGTTACGGCCACTGGTTCTCCCGCATCGGCGGCCGCTACCCGGGTATCGACCTGGCCCTGATGCCGATCGGCGCCTACGACCCCCGCTGGTGGCTCAGCGACGTCCACCTCGACCCGGAGGAGGCGGTCCGGGCGACCGAGGACCTGGGGGCCAGGCGGATGGCACCCATGCACTGGGGGACCTTCATCCTCTCCGCGGAACCGGTGCTGGAGCCGTTGACACGGGTACGGACGGCCTGGGAGAAGGCGGGCCTGGACCGGGAGTGCCTGTGGGATCTGCCGGTTGGAGGGTCGAGGATTCTCGAGCGGGCCACACTGGACAGCGCCCAGTAACTCAAACCCCGCAGCGAGACATCACCCGGCAGACCGAACCCGCCGCCACACACTCGGCGTCGCGCTGATCACCACGGTCAGCGCGACCGCCAGCACAACGCCCTCCCACGGCTCCGGAAACAACGACCCACCGAGAATCCCGATCAACTGATAGGTCACGGCCCACGCCACACAGGCCGGCGCATTGCCCCGCGCGAACCGTCTGAGCGGCCACTCCGCCAGCAGACATGCCAGCATCACCGGTATCCGCCCGGCGGGCACCAGGCGCGACAGCACCAGCACCAGCACCCCGTGCCCGGCCAACTTCTCCTGCGCCTGCTCCAGCCGGTCCTCCGGCGCCCGCGCCCGGATCGCCGCCAGCCACCGCGACCCGTTCTTCGACCGCATCCCGCGCCGCCCCAGCCAGTACAGTGCCGCGTCCCCCAGGAAGGCGGCCAGCGACGACGTCACCAGCACCAGCGCCAGCGCGAACGGCGCCGTCTGATGAAAGGCCACCACCGCCGCCGAACTCACCAGCGCCCCCGTCGGCACCACCGGCACCAGCGCCCCGACCAGCACCAGCAGAAACAGCGTCGGATAGCCGATCACCTGCTGCGTGGACTCCGTCGACGAGGTCGAGGAGGTGGCTGCCGTGGCACCGGCGGCGGCCGCCATCACCACCAGCAGCCTCACCGCGCGACCTCCAGCCGCACGCTCTCCCCGTGACCGAGCTTGTGCACCGCCACCCGCGGCGCGTACTCCGCCGCGAGACGCACGAACTCGTCGCCGGGCGCGTGGAACTCGTGCGGACGCACCCCGTCCATGCCGATCGGCCAGTACGTCCCGTAGTGCACCGGCACCGCGCTGCGCGGCGCCAGCCGGGCCAGCGCCCGCGCCGCCCGCCCGGCGTCGAGATGCCCCTCGCCCAGGTAGGGCCCCCAGCCGCCGACCGGCAGCAGGGCCACATCCACCGGCCCGACCGCCTCGGCCATCTCGTCGAACAGCCCGGTGTCCCCGGCGAAGTACGTCCGTGCCGCGCCCTCGACGACATATCCGAGGGCGGGGGAGCGGTGCGGGCCGACCGGCAGCCGGCGGCCGTCGTGCCGCGCGGGCACGGCCCGTACGACGAGGGGGCCGACGGATATCTCGTCCCCGACACCGACCTCGGTGATCCGCAGCTGCCGGAGCCGGCGGAGCGCGGGCACCGCGCGTGGTGCGCCCCGGGGTACAAGAAGGCGCGTGCCCGGGGCGAGCCCGGCCAGCGAGGGGACGTGCAGGTGGTCGGCGTGCAGATGGGAGACGAGCACGAGGTCCGCCTGACGGGCCTCGGCCGGCGGCGGGGCGCCCCGCCGCCGGCGCAGATGCGCGAGCCGGCGCGCGAACAGAGGATCGGTGAGCAGTCGTATGCCCGAATCCTCGATCGTGCAGGTGGCGTGACCCCACCAGGTGATCTCCACCGGCACCTCTTTGCCTCCTTCGCGCGACTCCCCGAAGCCTACGTGCAGGAGTAGGGTCGGCGGCGAAACCCGGAGGTGAGGGGGGACGCCATGGGACAGGTGCGGGGTGCCTACGGCGGGTTCGCGCCGGTGCGGGTGACCGCCATCGCGAGTCTGACGCCCCTGGAGGAACTGGAGATCGACCCCTTCCTGGTCGACTCCCGCAGCCAGCACGCGATGTGTGCCCGCTGGGCCGTGGAACACGGGTATGTCATCGCCCGCGAACTCCTGGTCCGCGGACTGCGCCACGACCACAGCGCCCTGTGGGCGGGTGTCCGCCCCGGCCTCGACATCTTCGTCGCACCGAGCAGACGGGTCCTGGAGAGCGCGCTGTCCTCGGTCGAGGACTTCACGGCGGAGTGCGCGAGACGCGGGGTGCGGGTGGAGACGGTGGGGCGGGCCGAACCCTGCTACGACGCCCAGATGAAGGCGCGGGTCCACCGGAGACTGTCGATGCCGACGGCGGGGTACGACGGGGGGTGAGCGCCCGCTCGCACCCCACGGCCGTATGACAGTGTTGACGGCAGCAGACCCGCGGCCGACGCGGGTCGCGGATGTGAGGTCGGTGGGGCGTGCGGTGGCGGCGGGTCGTCAGTCAGGTCGGACGGAGCGTCGTGGTGTGGGCGGTGTCCACCGTCACCATGCTGGTGCTCGCCGGAATCCTGCCCGACTTCCAGCTCCAGTCCGCCGACGGTGACAGCGCCACCCGGATCGCCATGACCGCGGCCCTGGGCGCCGGCGCCTTCGGTGTGCTGTCGGCCGTCGTATGGCCCCTGCTGGTACGACTGCTGCTGCTCGTGCCCGCACTCGTCCTCGGCCTGCTCGTCTTCTTCCTCAACGGCTCCCTCCTCCTCGTCGCCCTGCGCATCAACCCCTCCGGGCAGAGCGAGGCCGCCCCGGAGACCGCCGTGATCGTGGCCGCCGTGATGTCCGCCGTCGCCTCCGCCACCGGCGGTGCCCTCGCCGTCCGTGACGACGACGCCTACCGGCGCCGGCTCTCCCGCCTCGCCACCCGCCGCCGCCTTTCCCACCCGCCCTGCTCGGCCACCCCCGGCACCGTCTTCCTCCAGCTCGACGGCGTCGGCCATGACGTCCTCACCGCAGCCGTCGCCAAGGGCCTGATGCCGACGGTCGCCGCCTGGCTGGACACCACCCACCGGCTCAACCCCTGGCGCACCGACTGGTCCAGTCAGACCGGCGCAAGCCAGCTCGGCATCCTGCACGGCTCGAACTTCGACGTCCCGGCCTTCCGCTGGTACGAGAAGGACAGCCGGGAGGTGATGGTCTGCAACCGGCCGACCAGCGCCGCCGAACTCCAGCGCCGTGCCGTCGAGCGCACCGCCGACGGGGGACTGCTCACCCTGGACGGCGCCAGCCGCGGCAACCTCTTCAGTGGCGGCGCCGACGAGCAGGCCCTCGTGCTGTCCATAGCGACCCGCCGCCGAGGCCGGGAGAACCGTTCCCGCGCCGGCTACTTCGCCTACTTCTCCGACCCGGCCAACGCCGTCCGCACCGCCCTCTCCTTCTTCGCCGAGGTCGGCCGCGAGATCGGCCAGTCGACGGCGGCCCGGATGCGCAAGCAGCGGCCACGCGTCAAACGCGGCGGCCTCTACCCCTTCGTCCGCGCCTTCGCCACCGTCGTCGAACGGGACGTCGTCGTCGCCGCGGTCATGGGCGACCTGCTCGCCGGCCGCACCGCCGTCTACGCCGACCTCGTCGCCTACGACGAGGTCGCCCACCACTCCGGGCCGCACAGCCGCGACGTCGAGAAGGTGCTGCAACGCCTCGACCGTGCCCTCGCGCTGATCGAGAAGGTCGCCGAGCACGCTCCGCGGCAGTACCGGATCGTCGTCCTCTCCGACCACGGGCAGAGCCCCGGCGAGACCTTCCACAGCCGCTACGGCCTCACCCTCGGCGACCTGGTCCGGGCCGGCTGCGGACTGCACGTGCCGCGTCGCGCCGAGCGTACTCACAGTGGCACCGAGGCCCGCGCCGCCGTCCGCGCGGCCCTGCGCAGACCGGTGGAGGAAGCCGGCGAGAAGCACCGGCTCACCCGGCACTCGGAACCGGTCGTCCTCGCCTCCGGCAACCTCGGCCTGGTCTCCTTCCCGGAGGTGCCGCACCGCATGACCAAGGAGGAGATCGACGCCCGGTACCCCGCACTGCTCACCACCCTCGCCAACCACCCCGGCATCGGGTTTCTGCTGGTGCGCAGCGAAAAGCACGGCGGGGTCGTGCTCGGTGCGTACGGCGCGGAGATACCCCTCGACCGGCTCGACGGGCATCCGGGTCCGCTGGCCGTCTTCGGCGCGGGTGCGGCGGACGCCGTCCGGCGGACGCACTCGTTCCCGCACACCGCGGACATCATGGTGAATTCGTCGTACGACCCGGAGGGCGGCGAGGTCCTCGCGTTCGAGGAGCAGATCGGGTCGCACGGGGGATTGGGGGGCGCTCAGGGGAGACCGTTCCTGTTGTCGCCGGTGTGCGTTTCGGCAGCGGTGGAGGAGGGCGAGGACCTTGTGGGGGCAGAGGCCGTCCACGGGGTGCTGCGGCGGTGGCTTCGAGAGGCCGACGGTCCGCAGGTTCCGTTGTCTGCGGGGCAGGCGGAGAGGACCGCGGAGGAGGGGCAGGCCGCGTAGGGGGCTGCGGGACGGTGTGGGTGGACGTGCACACGCGGTGGTGCCGCCCACGCGGTGGTGCCGCTCCCGCGGTGGTGCCGCTCCCGCGGTGGTGCCGCTCCCGCGGTGGTTCCGCTCCCGCGGTGGCTGCCTCACGCGGTGGCTGCGCCCACGCGGTGGCTGCGCCCACGCGGTGGCTGCGCTCACGCGGCGGAACTGCCCACGCAGCGAAACCGCATATGGACGCCGCCCCGCGCCCCTGGAGGGGCGACTCAGGCCGACCCGTGAAAAATCGGCTGCGTCCGCCCGGCTCCCGGCACACACTGTTCGGGTCGGAGGTAATCGTCACCTCCTCGAACACTCCTCAGGAGCCCACCCTTTGCAGGCAGCCGTCACCGTCACCCCCGCCCGTCTCCCCGAACTCCTCCTCGGCCTCGCCACCGTCCGGCCGGTCTTCCTCTGGGGCGCTCCCGGTATCGGGAAGTCCTCCCTGGTGCGGGAGTTCGCCGAATCTCTGGGGCTGGACTGTGTGAGTCTGCTCGGTACGCAGCTCGCGCCCGAGGACCTGATCGGCGTCCCGCAGATCCGTGACGGGCGGTCGGTGTTCTGCCCGCCCGAGGTGATCGCCCGGGACGAGCCGTACTGTCTCTTCCTGGACGAGCTGAACGCGGCCACCCCGGATGTGCAGAAGGCGTTCTACTCGCTGATTCTCGACCGCCGGATCGGCAACTACGAGCTGCCGAAGGGATCGATCGTCATCGGCGCCGGCAACCGGGCCACCGACAACGCCCTCGCCCGGCCCATCGCCTCCGCGCTCGTCAACCGGCTCGCCCACGTCCACCTGGAGGCCTCCTCGAACGACTGGCTCGCCTGGGCCGCGGGCAACGGCGTCCACCCGTGGATCCTGGACCACCTCACCGACCGGCCCGACCATCTGTGGTCCAAGCCGCCGAAGACCGAGGAACCGTTCTCCACCCCGCGCTCCTGGCACATGCTCTCCGACGCCCTGCACTCCTTCGGGCGCGACCTCGACGAGGAGACCCTGAAGGTCCTCGCGCACGGCACGCTCACCCCGCCCCACGCCACCGCCTTCTGCGGATACGTCAAGATCGTGCGCAGCCGGTTCGGGATCGAGGCGATCCTCAAGGGCGACGCCGGCTGGCCGCACCGGATCGAGGACCGCGACCTGCTCTACTACCTGGCCGAGTCGTTCCGGGGACGGCTGGTCAAGGAACTGCCCGTCGACAAGGAGCACATGTCGGCGAACGGCCGGCAGACCGCGTACCGCGCCAAGTCGCTGCTGGTGCAGCTCGCCGAGATCTCCGTCGAGGTCGCCCAGACCGTCATCGCCTCCGACACCGACGGCAACCCCGTGCTGCCCGCCTGGTTCCTGATCGAGGCCGCCCGGGACATGCCCCGGCTGGTGGAGGCCCGACGATGAGCCGTGGCGGCCGCAAGGAACAGAAGAAGGAACAGAAGAAGGACCCCGCCGCGGAGAACTTCGCGGCCGGGGTCGAGCTGCTGCGCGCCAACCCTGCCCTGCGCGCGGTCGAGTTCACCATCTGCCGGCACGAGAACTGCGAACTGGCGCCCCACGAAGGCCTCGTCCGGGCCGACTCCGACGGTGTGCTGCACGCCCACGCCACCCGGCGCGCCGAACCCGCCGAGTGGGCCTGGGCGTTGGCGCACTGCACCATCCATCTGGGCTTCGGTCACCTGCCTGCCGCCACCGGACCGCGCACGCAGCCGGACCGTTACGACCTCGCCGCCCGCTGCACCGTCGTCAACCGCTTCCTGCGGACCTTCCCGGTCGGCGAGGCACCGGACCATCTGCCGGCGTCCTACCCGGAGGGTGACGAGGACCGCCTCGCCGCCGGCTGGCGCCGCGTCGGCAGTGTCCCGGCCGCCTATGAGCGCGGTGGCACCAGTGGTGGCGAACCCGACCAGCTCCTCCTCTCCTGGAACGAGTGGGCGGGCCAAGTCCCCGACTGGCAGGTCGGGTTCGCGCACGCGCTGACCCGCACCATGTCCCGGGCGATGGACCTGGCCGGCGGCCGCCGCACCTCCATGACCGGGCCGCCGACTCCGCTGCGCCCCTGGGAACAGGCGCTGAGCTGGTTCGTCTCCTCCTATCCGCTGCTCGGCGGTATCGCGGCCGGGATCAAGCTGGTCGCCGACGCCGAACTGGCCCGTGCCCACGACATCGCCATCGCCGCCGTCAACCCCGAGGCGGGCGAGATCTACGTCAACCCGCTGCGCACCCTGGACGGCGAGGAATGGCGGTTCGTCCTCGCCCACGAGATGCTGCACGCCGCCCTGCGCCACGGCGACCGCCTCGGCGGCCGCGACCCCTACCTCTTCAACATCGCCTGCGACTACGTCATCAATGGCTGGCTGGTCGAGATGCAGGTCGGCACCATGCCCGAAGGGCTGCTGCACGACCCGGAGCTGAAAGACCTGTCGGCGGAGGAGGTGTACGACCGGATCGCCGTCGACCTGCGCCGGATGCGGCGCCTCGCCACCCTGCGCGGCAAGGGGCGCGGCGATGTCCTGGGCGCGCCGATCGGGCCGCCCGGTGCCTGTGCCGACCTCGACGAGTTCTACCGCCGGGGCCTTGGCCAGGGCCTCGACCTGCACCAGGCGCAGGGCCGCGGTTTCCTGCCCGGCGGCCTGGTCGAGGAGATCCGCGCGCTCAGCCATCCACCGCTGCCCTGGGACGCCCGACTCGCCCGCTGGTTCGACGAGTTCGTGCCCCGTCCGGAAGCCGTACGGTCGTACGCCCGGCCCTCCCGCCGCCAGTCGTCCACCCCGGACATCCCGCGCGCCGGCCGGTACTTCCCGCCCGAGGAGGTCGCCCGCTGCACCTTCGGCGTGGTCCTGGACACCTCCGGCTCCATGGACCGCACCCTGCTCGGCAAGGCCCTCGGCGCGATCGCCTCCTACGCCGAGGCCCGTGACGTACCGGCCGCCCGTGTCGTGTTCTGCGACGCCGCCCCGCACGACGCCGGGTACCTGCCGACGACCGAGATCGCCGGGCGGGTCCGGGTGCACGGCCGCGGCGGTACCGTCCTCCAGCCCGGTATCGACCTGTTGCACCGCGCGGACGACTTTCCGCCGAACGCACCGGTCCTGGTGATCACCGACGGCTGGTGCGACGTCCTGCGGGTGCGGCGGGAGCACGCGTACCTCGTCCCCGACGGCCGTCGCCTGCCGTTCACTCCCCGTGGGCCGGTCTTCCGCGTGCGGTGAGCAAGGATGTGATCGGATGGGAGGCAGCGAAACCGGTTCACTCGCCCCCGTACGCCGAAAGGAACAACCGTGGCCACCACGCGCACCGCACACACCGTTTGGGAAGGCAACCTCCTCGAGGGCAACGGTGTCATCACCTTCGACTCCTCCGGTATCGGCGAGCAGCCGGTCACGTGGGCCTCGCGTTCCCAGGAGGCGAACGGCAAGACCAGCCCGGAGGAGCTGATCGCCGGTGCCCACTCCAGCTGCTTCTCCATGGCCCTCTCGCACGCCCTGGCCGGGGCCGGCACCCCGCCCACCAAGCTGGTGACCAACGCCGACGTCACCTTCCAGCCGGGCGAGGGCATCACCGGGATCCACCTGACCGTCGAGGGCACGGTGCCCGGCCTGGACGAGGCCGGCTTCGCCGCCGCCGCCGAGGACGCCAAGAAGAACTGCCCGGTCAGCCAGGCCCTGGCCGGCACCACCATCACCCTGGACGCGAAGCTCGCCTGACCGTCGTGGCCCTTCGGATGCCGCGTCCCCGTCAAGGGGGCGCGGCATCGTCGTTTACGGGGTACCCGGCATTGACAACGGCCCGCTCAAGTTTTGTGCTGGAGTCGGGGAAGTGGCCGGGCGGAAGGGGACGGACATGGCACGGGCGGTCGGAATCGACCTCGGTACGACGAACTCGGTGGTGGCCGTGCTGGAGGGCGGTGAGCCCACCGTCGTGGCCAACGCCGAGGGGGCGCGCACCACCCCCTCGGTGGTGGCCTTCGCGAAGAACGGCGATGTGCTGGTCGGCGAGGTCGCCAAGCGGCAGGCGGTGACCAACGTGGACCGCACCGCGCGCTCGGTGAAGCGGCACATGGGCGACGGGGCCTGGCGGTTCCCCGAGAGCGGGAGCGTCGACGGCACGCGGTACCGGGCCCAGGAGCTGTCGGCGCGGGTGCTGCAGAAGCTGAAGCGGGATGCCGAGGCCTACCTCGGCGAGGACGTCACCGACGCGGTGATCACCGTACCCGCCTATTTCGACGACTCCCAGCGGCAGGCCACCAAGGAGGCCGGGGAGATCGCCGGCCTGAAGGTGCTGCGGATCATCAACGAGCCGACAGCCGCGGCGCTCGCCTACGGCCTCGACCGGGGCGAGGAGCAGACGGTCCTCGTCTTCGACCTCGGCGGCGGCACCTTCGACGTCTCCCTGCTGGAGATCGGCGACGGTGTGATCGAGGTGAAGGCCACCAACGGCGACACGCACCTGGGCGGCGACGACTGGGACCAGCGGATCGTCGAGCACCTGGTCAAACGCTTCAAGGGGCAGTACGGCATCGATCTCGGCAACGACAGGATGGCCCTGCAACGGCTCCGCGAGGGAGCCGAGAAGGCGAAGATCGAGCTGTCCTCGTCCACGGAGACCTCGATCAATCTGCCGTACATCACGGCCTCCGCCGAGGGCCCGCTGCATCTGGACGAGAAGCTGACGCGGGCTCAGTTCCAGGAGCTGACCGCGGACTTGCTCGACCGCTGCAAGAAGCCCTTCCACCAGGCCGTCAAGGACGCGGGCGTGGAGCTGTCCGCGATCGACCATGTGATCCTGGTCGGCGGCTCGACCCGGATGCCCGCCGTCACCGACCTGGTCAAGGAACTCACCGGCAAGGACCCACACAAGGGCGTCAACCCGGACGAGGTGGTCGCGGTCGGCGCGGCCCTCCAGGCGGGCGTCATCCGCGGCGACGTCAAGGACGTCCTGCTCCTCGACGTCACCCCGCTGTCCCTGGGCATCGAGACCAAGGGCGGCATCATGACCAAGCTGATCGAGCGCAACACCACGATCCCGACCCGGCGTGCGGAGATCTTCACGACCGCCGCCGACAACCAGCCCTCGGTCGGCATCCAGGTCTACCAGGGCGAACGGGAGATCGCCGCCTACAACAAGAAGCTCGGCGTCTTCGACCTCACCGGCCTGCCGCCGGCACCGCGCGGCGTACCGCAGATCGAGGTCGCCTTCGACATCGACGCGAACGGGATCATGCACGTCTCGGCGAAGGACCTGGCGACCGGCCGTGAGCAGAAGATGACCGTGACCGGCGGCTCCGCCCTCGCCAAGGACGACATCGACCGCATGATGCGGGAGGCCGAGCAGTACGCCGAGGAGGACCGCAAACGCCGCGAGGCCGCCGAGACCCGCAACCAGGCAGAGCAACTGGTCTACCAGACCGAGAAGTTCATCCGGGACAACGAGGAGCGGGTGCCGGGCGACACGAAGACCGACGTGGAGTCGGCGATCACCGAACTGAAGGCGCTGCTGGAACGGAACGCCGACACCGCGGAGCTACGGCAGGGCGTCGAGAAACTGGCAAGCGTCAGTCAGCGGATGGGTCAGGCCATGTACGCGGGTGCCTCCGGCGGCTCGACGACCGAAGAGCAGCGCCCGCCCGAGGCCGACGAAGAGGGAGTGGTGGACGCGGAGATCGTGGACGACGAGCGGGGCGCGACCGGGTGAGGCGATGCGGGGCAGGGGCCCCGCAGGAGGATGTCATGGGCGCGCTCCGGTGGGCGCGGGCGGCAGAGCCGCGCAGACCGCCTCCAGGACGCAGGCGTAGGGCGTGCCGAAGGCGGTCAGCCTGCGGCGGAGTTGTGCCAGACAGTCACGGTGCTCGGTGAGCAGGTCCGTGTTGCCGGTGCGTGCCGTGAACTCCAGCACGGCGGGCAGAAAGTCCGGCAGTTCCTCGCCGGTGAACTCGATGCCGTACGCCTTGTAGACGTCCTTGAAGCGGACCAGGGACGTGCCCTGGCGGGGGGTGTCGCCGTCCTGCCACCAACTGAGATACAGACGCCTGCGGTTATCGACGTCGAAGACCTGCACATAGTGCGCGGCCAGCTCCCGCGGTGGGGTCACCGCCGCGTGGTCGGTGAACTCCCTCAGTTGCGGGGCGGCTTCGCGCAGCAGCGGCAGCCGGGCGATGAAGTCGTCGTCCGGGTAGGTGAGGCAGAGCGCCGCCGCCTGGTAGAACACCGCGTCCGTGGGCATCAGGCCTCCTTGGCCTCGTCCGTGGTGGCGGCGGTACGTCGCCGCCCATGCAGGGGCAGCCGTCGTGGTCGAGGCCGCACCCCCGAGGGAGGGCCGGCTCCGCAGGCCGGCGTACCGCGTATGTCCGCGCCGGGCTCCCCGGGGGGTGTCTGCTTGTCGGTCACCTGCGCTCCCTTGCTCACCTCCCCCTTCGCTTCGACGCTAGGGGCGGCCGCGGGAACGCACCTGTCCAGGCGATCCGAACGGGTCACCCGGCCGAACCGTGCGGCCGGGTCCCCGTCCAGGAGATCCGGACGCGTCGCCGGTCCGGAGCACCCGAACGGCTCAGGCCTTGCGGGCGACAGCTCCGTACACCGGCACGATGCCCTCCTGCTGGAGGGCCACGTCCTCCGGGTCCGGACGCCAGCCGGAGACCGGGATCACCCCGGGGCCGAGCAGTTCCAGGCCGTCGAAGAAGCGGTGGAAGCCGGTCAGCGGGCGCGGGTGGAAGGGCGTCCCGCTGCGCCGGAAGTGCGCGGCCGCCTGCTCCACGGGCGCGGGGCTGAGGTCCGGTGTGACCTGGGAGAGGATCAGATGACTGCCCGGGGCGAGCGCCTCGACGTACCTCTTCAGCAGACCGTGGACGTCGTCGCCGTCCGGGTCGTCGTCGAGGTAGTGGGTCAGCGCCACCAGCGACAGGGCGACCGGCCGCCCGAAGTCCAGGGTCTCGGCGGCCTGGGCCAGCAGGGTGTCGGGGTCGCGGACGTCGGCGTGGACGTACGCGGTGCTGCCCTCCGGCGTGCCGCGCAGCAGGGCCTCGGCGTGGCGCAGCACGATCGGGTCGTTGTCCGCGTACACCACCCTCGACTCCGGTGCGACACCCTGCGCCACCTGGTGCAGATTCGGTTCCGTGGGGATGCCGGTGCCGATGTCCAGGAACTGGCGGGTCCCGGACTCGGCGACGGCACGCACGGCACGCTGCATGAACCGGCGGTTGGCGCGCGCCCCGCGCAGCACCGTGCCGTCCACGGCGAGGATCTTCCGGGCGAGTTCCTCGTCGACCGGGTAGTTGTCCTTGCCGCCCAGCCACCAGTCGTACACCCGCGCCGGATGCGGCCGGCTGGTGTCGATGGCGGTGGGCGCGGGCTCGGGTGCGGTCACGGTCTCTGCTCCTCAGCTTGACTCTGTCGGTGATCTTGGAGCGGTCGAGGTCAACTGCCCAGCGTCCGCCAGGACTTCGACCGGGGGATGCCGTGCTGGTCCAGGAAGGTCTGGAAGGCGGTCGGTGGCCGTGGTGAGGGAGTTTCCTCAGTCGGTGGCAGGCCGCTGAGGCGCTCGATGTTCACGGCGATGGCCGTGAACACGTGTTGCAGATGGGTTTTCGGCTGTCCACGGTAGCGGCAGTGGCGCATGCCGTGGCCGTGGGCGAACTCGTTGATGGTGCCCTCGACTCCAGAGCGGACCGCGTAGCGGGTCTTCCAGTCGGGGGTCTGCTGCTCGGCGCGGACGCGGAGTTGCAGGTCTCGGAGTTCTCGTGGGGGAAAGCCCACGGTCCGGGCGCTGTCGGCGGTGGTGGTGCACCGGGTGCGGACCGGGCAGGGGCGGCACTGGCCCTTGGTGAACCGGGCCACGATCAGCGGAGCCGCGGTGGGCGAGGACGTCGGGTAGGGGCCGTGCCAGCCCGCGCTGACCTGGCCCTGGGGACAGGTGACCTGCCGGCGGTCGAAGTCGATGTGGAAGTCGTCCCGGTCGAAGCCCTCGTTCTTGCGGTGCTGGCGGGTGGGGTTGCCCGGCAGCGGGCCGCTGACGGTGATCTGGTGTTCGCGCTGGGCTCGTTCCAGGTGGACGAGGGAGGTGTAGCCGCCGTCGACCAGGTGCTCGGCGGGCAGCAGTCCGCGACGCGCCAAGCGGATGTGGATGCCGGGCAGAGCCTGGCCGTCGTTCGTGGCGGCCGAGGTGGTGGCCACGTCCGTGATCACGTTGACGCTGTCGGAGGCGCACGTCTCGGTGACATGCGCGGCGAACCCCTTCCATCTGATGATGTGCCCGTGCCGGACGTAGCGCGCCGAGGTGTCGTAGGGAGAGACGACCGCCGAGGAGGAGGGCGGCAGCCCGCCGTCGTCGGCGGTGCGCCAGCGCAGGCGGCCTGCCGCGTCGCGGTAGTAGTTCTGCACGACGATCTGCCGCAGGGCCTCGGCCTGCGGGCCTGGCCGGTAGCCCGGTTTGTGCCGGTGGAGGCGTTCCAGCAGCCGACAGGCGTCGTCGCCGGCGGCGAGGATCCTGGTCTTGGGCCGGGTGGGGTTCTTGCCCAGGCGGACTGGACGGCCGTAGCGGCGCCCCCACTCCTCGTCGACCAGATCGATCAGAAGGTGCCCGGCCGCGCGGGCGGCTTCTTCCAGCGCGGCGCGGACGGCCTCGGTGACCAGTTCCAGCCGGGTCAGGTCGCGTACCGCGGCCAGGACGTGGGTGGAGTCGGTGCGCTGCGTGGTGCGCTCGCGGACGAGTCCGGCCTCCTTCAGGCGCGCGAGCGCGAGGTCGAGAAGACGGTCGGCGCGGTCGCCCTCGGCGAGACGGTCGCGGAAGTCGGCCAGCACACTGTGGTGGAAGCCGGGATCGTCCAGCTCCAAGGCCATGGCGTACTTGAAATCGATGCGGCAGCGCACCGCCTCTGCCGCCTGACGATCCGACAGACCGAGCACGAACTGCAGCACACAGACGGTGGCCAGCTGGGCGGGCGAGAGACCGGGACGGCCGTCGCGTGGGTACCAGTCGGCGAAGTCCTCGTCGCACCACAGCCCGTCGAGGCGGTCTCTCACCCACATCGCCGTCGTGCCGCCCGGGTTGCTCGCCCGCGCGATCTGCGCGGTCAAAGACGGGACTTGCTCACCGGAACGAGGACGGAGCGACAACGGACACCTCGGAAACTGCGTCGGCCTGCGGAACAGCCCCGAGCATGCCCGCTGATCACTCCGTTCCACCGGGAAACTCCAAGATCACCGACAGAGTCAAGCTCAGAGGTTGTCGCGGTACTCCCGCAGCAGTTCCTCGGTCCGCTGCGCCGAGGCGGCCCGGGCCGTCATATGGTCCAGGACCTCCAGATGGGCGCCGACCTCGTCGCGGGAGTCCAGGTAGAGGGCGCCGGTCAGATACTCGGTGAAGACCATGTCGGGCAGCTCGGGCTCGGCGAACCGGAACAGCGTGAACGGCGCGTACGTCCCCGGGTGCGGGCCGCTCGCGAACTCGGCGACCTGGAGTGTGATCCGATCCCGTTCGACGAAGGCGAGCAGCTTGTCGACCTGGTCGCGCATCACCTCGGAGTGGATGCTGACCGGGCGCCGCAGCACCGTCTCGTCCATGATCACCCACAGATGGGGTGGATCGTCCTGCTCCAGCAGCCGCTGCCGGGTCATGCGCAGGGACACATGCCGTTCCACGGCCGAGGGGTCGCTGTGCCCTATCGTCCCGGCCTCCAGCACGGCCCGCGCATACGCCTCGGTCTGCAACAGGCCGGGGAAGAAGTGCGGTTCGTAGGAGCGGACGACCCGGGCCGCGCCCTCCAGGCTCACGTACAGACTGAACCAGTCCGGCAGCACATCGTGGAACCGCTGCCACCAGCCCGGCTGGTTGGCCTCCTCGGCCAGCCGCACGAACGCGGCCTGCTCCTCCTCGGGCACCCCGTACGTCTCCAGCAGCACCTGGACGTACGGGATCTTCAGCGCGACCTCGGCCATCTCCATCCGCCGTACGGTCGCCTGCGCGACCCGCAACACCCGCGCCGCCTCGTCCCGGCCGAGGCCCGAGGCCTCCCGCAGCTCCTGCAGCCGCTTGCCGAGCACGACCTGCCCCACGGTGGGCGCAGCACGCCGCTCACTCACGCCACGCCTCCCCTACGTGCACAAGTACGGGGAGCAGTGTGTCACGCGATGCCGTCTCGCACACCTGGTCGAGGCAACCTCTTACGTCAACTTGCCAGTGAGTGCAGGAACTTGGCCGTCGCCGGGTCCGCCGGCAGGAACGTCTCGATGGCCAGCTCGGCGACCGTCACATCCATCGGAGTGTTGAACGTCGAGATCGACGACACGAACGACAGCACCCGCCCCTGGTGCTCGATCCGCATCGGCAGCGCGAAGTAGGCCACGGGTTCGGCGGGTTGTCCGTCGTCCGCCACGCCCGCCGGGGCCGGATAGCCGGCGACCTCCTCGTACAACTCCCGCAGCGCGTCCGAGCGGTGGAGCGCGATCTGCCGTTCCATCTGCTCCAGCAGATGCCCGCGCCACTCCCGCAGATTGCGGATGCGCGGTGCCAGACCCTCCGGATGCAGGGTCAGCCGCATCGCGTTCGGCGCGGGCGTGAGCAGCGACTCCGGTACGCCCTCCAGCAGCATCGTGATGCCCCGGTTGGCGGCGACCACCGTGTACATGGCGTCCACGACCAGCGCCGGATACGGCTCGTAGCCCTGGATCAGCCGCTCCATGCCGTCACGCAGGGCCTCCAGCGCCGGGTCGTCCAGCGGGGTCTCCGGGTAGTGCGGGGCGTAACCGGCCGCCAGCAGCAGCGCGTTGCGCTCCCGGACCGGCACGTCCAGGTGCTCGGACAGTCGCAGCACCATCTCCTCGCTGGGCCGCGAGCGGCCCGTCTCGATGAAGCTGATGTGCCGGGCCGAGGAGTCGGCACGCAGTGCCAGCTCCAGCTGGCTGACCCGCCGCATCTCCCGCCAGGCGCGCAGCAGCGGGCCGACACCCTTGCCGTCGGGGGCGGGCGAGGAGGCGGGGCGAGACGCGACGAGGGTCATACCGACGACCGTAACCGAGGAGCGCGCGGGGGACCGGGCCGAGGAGGCTCTGTCGAGGGTGCAGGACACGTGGAACCGGCACCGCCGTGCGAACGCGCCCGGAAGTCCTGGTCATGGCAGGCTGAGCACACGTATACCCCCGGGCACCCCACGGAAGGAAGCCGCACCATGGCCGTCGAACCGCTGGCGCAGCAGGAGATCGAGGACCGGCTGGCCGAGCTGCCGGGCTGGTCGCTGGACGGCGACCGGATCGCCCGCGTCTACCGTCTCGACTCGCACTTCGCCGCCGCCGCACTCGTCGTGCACATCGCCCGGATCCAGGACGAGCTCGACCACCACTCCGACCTCACCCTCGGCTACCACACGGTCACCCTCACCGTGAACACCCACAGTGTGGGCGGCGCCGTCACCGGCCTGGACTTCGAACTCGCCCGCAGGGTGGAGGACATCGCCCCAGGCCACGGCGCACACTGAGCCATGTGCTCGACTACGACAAGGAAGCCGGGGCCTACGACGCGACGCGCGGCGGCGAAGCGCGCGCCGAGGCGGCCGCCGACGCCGTCCTCGGCCTGATCCCCAGCCGTCCCGACCGCCCTGGCCGTCTCCTCGACCTCGCCTGCGGCACCGGCATCGTCACCCGCCGCCTCGCCGCCGCCCGCCCCGCGCTCCAGGTGACCGGCGCGGACCGCGCCCACGGCATGGCGCGGCTGGCGGCGGCCCGGCTGCCGGGATCGGTCCTGCTGGCCGACAGCTGTCAACTCCCCTTCCCTGACGCCACGTTCGACGCGGTGACCACCGTCTGGCTGCTCCATCTCATAGCGGACACCGCCGAGGTCCGCGCCATCGTCGCCGAGTGCGCACGGGTGCTGCGGCCCGGCGGGGTGTACGTCACCACCGTCGACAAGGCCGCCGCGCACGACGTCGGCAGCGACATCGACGCGGTCCTCGCATCGCGCCCGCGCCGTCCGGCCCCGGACGAGGCCGCCGTCGTCGCGGCTCACGCCTCGGACAGCGGACTGTCTCCCGCCGGACAGGCCGCCTTCCTCGGCCACGGCCAGGGCCGCACCCCCCGTTCCACCATCGCCGACCTGCGGCGCGGCTGCTTCACGGTGCTACGGCCCGGCGACCCCCGCGTCGAGCGGTTCGCCGACCAACTGGCAGCCCTGCCCGACCAGGACCGCCACCGCCCCGACCCCCGCTTCCGCGTCCGCGCGTTCAGGAAACCGGCGGACGGCTGAAGTCAGTGAACCCTTCTCGGTAACCTCTCGTGACGGTTCGTGATCTTCGTTTCAGGTGGTGCGTCCGTGCTCGATCTGGAGCAGGACGAGGGCGGCGCGGG
>NZ_JBEOTA010000024.1:0-147333 GCF_040303265.1 Streptomyces sp. NPDC096040 | reverse complement strand
ACAAGGCGCCCGTCCCACGGGCTGGTGACGTCGAAGGTGTCCTCGCCGGTGACCTGACGGCCGGCGCGCGCGTGCCCGCACACCGGCATGCCGCGCCCTCTCGTGCCCTATGCGGACAGCACGCGCGCGTGCAGTGCCATGACCGCCCTCCGCGCGGAGCTGAACGCGCCGTGCTGCCAGGCGTCCATGTAGCTGAGCCAGTCGCCGGCGAAGTAGACCCGGCCGGTGGGCTCGTTGAGCGGCTTGTAGCGCACGTCGTCGGGACCGCCGGGGGTGTCGTGCCAGGCGGCCTCCAGATGGGGGGTCTGGCGCCAGTGGTGGGAGAAGGAGGAGGCCAGCTCGGTGCGGTACTTGTCGCCGTAGATCTTCACACCGGCGGCCACCGCGCGCTGTTCGCGCCCGGCCGGGGTGAGCTGGGCGTAGGAGTCGGCGTCGGTGCCGTAGTTGTAGTAGCCGATGAGGACGCCCCGTTCGCCGTGGAAGCCGTACGAGGGGTGCCAGATGTGTGTGACGTCCTGGTCGGTCTCGGTGATGCCGCCGTAGATGCGGTGGTCCAGTTCCCACCAGCGCGAGCGGTATTCGAGGCCGATCTTGGCCGCGGACGACGGTGTGACGGCCTCCAGGGCGCTCTGCACGCCGGAGCCCAGGTTGTGCGGCACCTTGGCGAGGATGTTGGGCGGCATGGCGGCCACGCAGTAGTCGGCGTCGACGACCTTGGTACGGCCGTTCTCGGTGTATGTCACGGTGACGCCGTCGCCCTTGTCGGTGATCCTGGAGACCACGGCTCCGGTACGGACGCGGTGGGCGCCGATCGCCCGGGTGAGCGCCCTCGGTATCCGGTCCATGCCGCCGACCGGCTGGAACATCAGCATCGCCTGGTCGAAGCCGAACTCGAAGGAGAAGTAACGCCCGACGCCGCTCGCGAACACCTCGGAGGCGGACGGGACATCGCCGAGGAGCACCCCGGGAGTGCCGGCGGCGGCCGGTACGGTCGTGTATCCGCGGCGCTCACCGCCCTCGTACGTCAGCTTGTCGCCGAGTTCGCCCCAGTCCTTGAGGAACTCGACGAGCCGTTCCTGGTCGGTGGCCGTCAGCTCCTTGTCCAGGGCGCCCTTGTCGGTGGCCTTGGCGAGCAACTCCGATACGTAGCCGTACACATCGGCCTTGGCGGTGCGGTAGCGCTCGGGCCTCGTCATGCCGGCGGACTCGTTGTAGAGGTACGCGTCGGCGTTGGTGTTCGTGAACACCTCGATGGGAACGCCGAGTTCACGACAGTAGTCGAGGGTGATCATCCACTGCGGTATTCGGGCCGGCCCGGCGTTCATGTAGTGGCCGTCGGCGAATCTCGCGGTCTGCGTGTGGCCGTAGAGGTCCGTGGTCGAGTCACCGCCGCGCACGGTGAAGTTGCGTCCGCCGGTACGGTCCCTGGCCTCCAGGATCGTACAGTCGTAGCCGGCCTTGCCCAGTTCGTACGCGGTGGCGAGACCGGCGATGCCGCCGCCGAGGATGACGACCCTCGCCGCGGCGCGCCCGGTGAGCGTGAAGTCGCTTGTGCCGGGCGCCCGGAAGGGCTGTTCGCGCCGGGCCGCCTGGGCGGTGGGAGCGAGGCCGATGGCTCCCATGGTGGCGAACATGGCGCCTGCGCCACCGGTGAGACCGACGTTCCGCAGGAACGTCCGCCGGTTCGTCCCTGACCTGTACTGAGGCTGTGCCATGCCTGGGTTCCTCCCCGATCTTGAACGAAGACCGGGGAAGCGTCGCAGCGCCGCGTTACGGCCCAGCGGTTACCCGTGTATCCCACACGTTTCTGCGAACGCGAAGTCGAGGAACAAGCCGATGAACGAGCCGACGATCGACGAACAAGCCGGCCAACGCCAAGGGGCCGTACCTCGAAAGGTACGGCCCCTCAGTTACCGGCTAAGCCCAGCGGCTAGCGTTCAGCTCTGCCCACCGGCCAGCTTCTCGCGCAGCGCGGCCAGCGCCTCGTCCGAGGCCAGCGCGCCGGAGGTGTCCGCACCCTCGGAGGAGTACGAACCGCCACCCGAAGCGGCCGGAGCGGCAGCCTCGCCACCCTCGGCGGCAGCGGCAGCGTCGGCCTCGCGGCTCTTGATGACCTGCTGCTGGTGCTGCTCGAAGCGCTGCTGCGCCTCGGCGTACTGGTGCTCCCACGCCTCCCGCTGGGTCTCGTAGCCCTCGAGCCAGTCGTTGGTCTCGGGGTCGAAGCCCTCGGGGTAGATGTAGTTGCCCTGGTCGTCGTAGGACGCGGCCATGCCGTAGAGCGTCGGGTCGAACTCGACCGAGGCCGGGTCGGCACCGAAGGACTCGTTGGCCTGCTTCAGGGACAGCGAGATCCGGCGACGCTCGAGGTCGATGTCGATGACCTTGACGAAGATCTCGTCGTTGACCTGGACGACCTGCTCCGGGATCTCCACGTGGCGCTCGGCCAGCTCGGAGATGTGGACCAGACCCTCGATGCCCTCGTCCACGCGGACGAACGCACCGAACGGAACCAGCTTCGTGACCTTGCCGGGCACGACCTGGCCGATCTGGTGGGTCCGGGCGAACTGCTGCCACGGGTCTTCCTGGGTCGCCTTCAGCGACAGGGAGACACGCTCGCGGTCCATGTCGACGTCAAGGACCTCGACGGTGACTTCCTGGCCGACCTCGACAACCTCGGACGGGTGGTCGATGTGCTTCCAGGACAGCTCGGAGACGTGGACCAGACCGTCGACGCCACCCAGGTCCACGAAGGCACCGAAGTTGACGATCGAGGAGACCACACCGGAGCGGACCTGACCCTTCTGGAGGGTCGTGAGGAACGTCTGGCGGACCTCGGACTGCGTCTGCTCCAGCCAGGCACGGCGGGACAGGACCACGTTGTTGCGGTTCTTGTCCAGCTCGATGATCTTGGCCTCGAGCTCCTTGCCCACGTAGGGCTGGAGGTCGCGGACACGGCGCATCTCGACCAGGGAGGCCGGGAGGAAGCCGCGGAGGCCGATGTCGAGGATGAGACCACCCTTGACGACCTCGATGACGGTACCGGTGACGATGCCGTCCTCTTCCTTGATCTTCTCGATGGTGCCCCAGGCACGCTCGTACTGGGCGCGCTTCTTCGAGAGGATCAGGCGGCCTTCCTTGTCCTCCTTCTGGAGAACAAGGGCTTCGATCTCGTCACCGACGGCGACGACCTCGTTGGGGTCGACGTCGTGCTTGATCGAGAGCTCACGGCTCGGGATGACACCTTCGGTCTTGTAACCGATGTCGAGGAGAACCTCGTCCCGGTCAACCTTGACGATGACGCCGTCGACGATGTCGCCATCGTTGAAGTACTTGATCGTCTCGTCGATAGCGGCGAGGAAGGCTTCCTCGTTACCGATGTCGTTGACCGCAACCTGCGGGGTGGTGGCGGTGGTCTCGGTGCTGCTCGTCATGTGGGAAAGGGCTCCGGTACGGACATTGAAGTCGTAGGTACTGCTACGCCGGGAGCCCGTATCGCTCTGATGAAGCCGGACAGCCAAGGAAGCGCCACACAAAACCACTGGTGGCGCCTCGAAAACCGAGGGGACATACAACAGATGCGAGCGCAGCCTGCTAGGTCTGAGGTGCGCAGGCCCGCAGCGCAACTTGTAGCATACGGGGGCAGCCGGGCAGGGTCAATGCGCGAAGGCGCACACCCGGGGCGGATCGCCGCATACCCGGCACAAGAACCGTCCCACGAGGCCACGCAGGCCTGAGAGACCCCGTCCGCGACACACCCGTGACGGGGTTGGACGGAAGAGTACGACGAGGGAGCCGATCATCCAAGAGCCCGATTCGTTCGACCTCGAAGAGACCGGGTCAGAGACCGGAACAGAGGCCGAACCCGAAGCCACCCGGCGTGCCGCCGGGGTCGCGGAGAGCAGCCGGGCCAACCGGGGCTGGTGGGACCGCAACGCCGACGAGTACCAGGTCGAGCACGGCACGTTCCTGGGCGACGACCGTTTCGTCTGGGGCCCGGAGGGTCTCGACGAGGTGGAGGCGGAGCTGCTCGGCCCGCCGGAGGACCTCAAGGGCAAGGACGTCCTGGAGATCGGCGCCGGCGCCGCCCAGTGCTCGCGCTGGCTGGCCGCCCAGGGCGCCCGTCCGGTCGCCCTCGACCTCTCGCACCGCCAGCTCCAGCACTCGCTGCGCATCGGCGGATCGTTTCCCCTCGTCTGTGCGGACGCGGGCGCGCTGCCCTTCGCCGACGCCTCCTTCGACCTGGCGTGCTCGGCGTACGGCGCGCTCCCCTTCGTCGCCGACCCGCGGCAGGTGCTGCGCGAGGTGCGGCGGGTCCTGCGCCCGCAGGGCCGTTTCGTCTTCTCCGTGACGCACCCCATCCGCTGGGCGTTCCCGGACGAGCCGGGCCCCGAGGGCCTCTCGGTCTCCGCCTCCTACTTCGACCGCACTCCATACGTCGAGCAGGACGAGGACGGCCACGCGGTGTACGTCGAGCACCACCGCACGCTCGGCGACTGGGTCCGGGACATCGCCTCCGCGGGCTTCCGGCTCGTCGACCTGGTGGAGCCGGAGTGGCCGGCCTGGAACACCGCCGAATGGGGCGGCTGGTCGCCGCTGCGGGGCAATCTCCTGCCCGGAACGGCGATCTTCGTGTGCGAGCGGGACTGAGCGGCTCCGCGAGCGAACCGCGCGGCCCGGAAGCGGACTGCGCGGCCCGGAAAGGGAACGCGCGCGTGAAGGGCGTGCCCGGGTGCGTACGACACTGGGGGGCGTGATCCGTTACGACGCCCTGGACGCGCTGCCCGTACGACAGGCCCTGCCCGGTCTGGACGACGCCCTGGAGAGGCACGGCACCGCCGTCCTCGTGGCACCGCCCGGCACCGGCAAGACGACTCTGGTGCCGCTGGCGCTGGCCGGGCTGCTGGACGAGGGGCGCCCTGTGCGGCGGGTGGTCGTGGCCGAGCCACGCCGGATCGCGGCTCGCGCGGCCGCCCGCCGGATGGCCTGGCTGCTCGGTGAGCAGGTCGGGCGGAGCGTCGGCTACACCGTTCGCGGCGAACGGGTCGTGGGCCGGCACGCGCGCGTGGAGGTCGTCACGACCGGTGTGCTGTTGCAGCGCCTGCAACGCGACCAGGAGCTGCCGGGCGTGGACGTCGTCATCCTCGACGAGTGCCACGAGCGGCATCTGGACGCCGACACGGTGGCGGCCTTCCTCTGGGACGTACGGGAGACGCTCCGCCCGGAGCTGCGCCTGGTGGCCGCCTCGGCGACCACGGACGCGCAGGGGTGGGCGGGGCTGCTGGGCGGTGCGCCGGTGGTCGAGGCGGACGGTGTGTCGTACCCCGTGGAGGTGGTGTGGGCACCGCCGACGCGTCCGGTACGGCCGCCGCACGGGATGCGCGTCGACCCGGCGCTGCTGGCGCATGTGGCGTCGGTGGTGCGGCGGGCCCTGGCCGAGCGGCCGGGGGACGTGCTGTGTTTCCTGCCGGGCGTGGGCGAGATCGCCCGCGTGGCGGGCCAGTCGGGTGACCTGGGGGACGTGGAGGTGCTCCAGGTCCATGGCCGGGCACCGGCAGCCGTCCAGGACGCGGTGCTGGCGCCCGGGGAGCGGCGCCGGGTGGTCCTGGCCACGGCGGTCGCCGAGTCGTCGCTCACCGTGCCTGGGGTCCGGGTGGTCGTCGACTCGGGGCTGGCGCGGGAGCCGCGGGTCGACCACGCGCGCGGGCTGAGCGCGCTGGCGACGGTACGGGCGTCACGGGCGGCCGGGCGGCAGCGGGCGGGCCGGGCCGGGCGTGAGGCTCCGGGGGCGGTGTACCGCTGCTGGTCCGAGGCCGAGGACGCCCGTCTGACGGCCTTTCCGGCGCCGGAGATCAAGGTGGCCGACCTGACCGCGTTCGCCCTCCAGACGGCCTGCTGGGGCGATCCCGGGGCCGCGGGGCTGGCACTGCTGGATCCGCCGCCGGGCGGGGCGATGGCGGCGGCGCGGGAGGTGCTGACGGCGATCGGGGCGGTCGACCCCGCAGGACGGGCCACGGAACGGGGGCTGCGGCTGGCCCGGCTGGGGGTGCATCCACGGTTGGGGCGGGCGTTGCTGGACGGCCCCGGCGGGGGTGCCGAGGTGGTCGCGCTGCTGAGCGAGGAGCCTCCGCGGGAATACGGGGACGACCTGGCGGGCGCGCTGCGGGCCGCCCGGCGCGGCGGTGACGCCTACGCCGGGCGGTGGCGCGCGGAGGTGCGCAGGCTCCGGGCGGACGACGACGGCATGCCGGCCGGCACGGTGGACGAGCGCACGGTGGGACTCGTCGCCGCTCTCGCCTTCCCCGAGCGCGTCGCCAAGGCCGACGGCGGGTCCTGTCTCATGGCCTCCGGCACCCGGGCAGAGCTCGGTGAGGGCAGCCCGCTGCGCGGTGCCCCGTGGCTCGCGGTGGCCGTCGCGGACCGTCCTGTCGGCAGGGGGCACGCGCGCGTGCGACTCGCCGCGGTGGTGGACGAGGACATGGCCAGGGCGGCGGCGGCGTCGCTGTACTCGGAGGACCAGGAGGTCCACTGGGCCGACGGGGACGTCGTCGCGCGGCGCGTGGAGCGGCTCGGCGCGATCGAGCTCGTGGTGCGGCCGCTGCGGGACGCCGACCCCGCCCTCGTACGCACTGCGCTCCTCGACGGCCTGCGGCAGGAGGGGCTCGGCCTGTTGCGGTGGACGCCCGACGCGGCCGTACTGCGGCAGCGGCTCGCCTTCCTGCGCCTGCGCCTCGGGGAGCCCTGGCCCGACGTCTCCGAAGACGCGCTGCACGCGCGCGTGGACGAGTGGCTGGAACCGGAACTCGGGCGGGCCCGGCGCCGGGCCGACCTCGGGCGGATCGACGCCGGGGAGGCGCTGCGGCGGCTGCTGCCATGGGCGAGCGGGGAGGCGGGACGGCTCGACGAGCTGGCGCCCGAGCGGATCGTCGTACCGAGTGGGTCGCGGATCCGGGTCGACTACGAGAACCCCGAGCAGCCCGTGCTCGCCGTGAAGCTGCAGGAGATGTTCGGGGCGCAGGAGTCGCCGGCCGTGGCCGGGGTGCCGGTGCTCGTGCATCTGCTGTCGCCCGCCGGGCGGCCCGCCGCCGTCACCGCCGACCTCGCCTCCTTCTGGCGGGACGGGTACAAGGGCGTGCGGGCCGAACTCCGGGGGCGCTATCCGAAGCATCCCTGGCCCGAGGACCCGGCGTCCGCCGAGCCCACCCGGCACACCAGCGCACGCCTCAGGCGCTGACCGGTTCCGGGACCGCGGAGGGCGCGGGTTCCGGGTCGGCCGGGCGGCGGCCGAGGGCTTCCAGGCAGAGGGAGAGGGCGAGCAGCGCGATGCCGAGGGACAGGAAGCCCCACGGGAGGTAGGAGGTCAGCATCAGGACGAGCGTACGGTTCTGCTTGACCAGGGCGACCGTGTGCTCGATGTAGTCCTCGCGCATCTTCACGTCGCCTGCGAAGGCCGTCACCTTGGCGCGGCCGCCCAGCAGGGTGCCGCCGCGCAGCTCCTCCTTGTGGATCTCCTCGCCGTAGACGGGCGCGCCGGTGACGGGTTCCACCCAGAACTTGCGGACCGTGGTGTACCAGCGGGTGGTGCCGGTCTTGGCGACCGTCTCGGGGGTGATGCCCTGCACCGGCATCTTCTTGGGCATGGGGACCTTGGTCCAGGGGATGGTCTGCTCGAAGTAGTAGACCCCGACGCCCCGGAAGGTCTGCGTCCCCTTGTAGTGGATGGGGTTGGTGGTGCGGGTCTGCGCGTCGAAGTACTCGTAGTCCCGTTTCTCGGTCAGGAACGGCCACTTGAACTCGATGCCGTCCCGTCTCACCGGGTCCCCGTCGACCATCTCGCCGGTGGCGTGGACGGGTTCCTGGCTGTGGGCGTCGAAGATGTAGCGCTCGGGGATCTCGGAGACCATCTTGCCGTCGGGACCCTGGACGTAGGACAGGCCGTCCCAGACGACGACGTCCCGGCCCGCCGTCTCCTCGATCCTCTTCGCGGCCGTCACATCGCCCTTGAGGGTCTGCACGATGGTGACCCGGGGGACCTGCTTCGCCTTCATGGTGCCGTAGTCGAGGAGCGTGGCGTCCTTCGCCACCAGAACCATGTCCTGGTACTGGTTTGCGGGGATCTTGGCCAGGCGCGGGAAGGCGTACCAGCGCAGCAGCGGGGACAGTGCCGCGAAGAACACGGCGCAGGCGAGCAGGACCAGACTGGCCTTGCGGCGCATCTCGGCCTCCCGGGGCGGCGGTTACGGATGTGAGGGCACCGTCGTGAGCAGCGGCTTGGGGGACGTCTTTCCGGCCGGCGAGCCCAGGGCGCTGATCGTGACGACCAGGACGAGCGCGAGGGCGAGACCGGTCGCGGCGGCGATCAGGGCACGCATGCGGGGCCTCCCAACGGCCGACGGATTCCTGATGGATCGTCAGGTCCGGGCACCGTAGCAACGGGAGGGTGAGATGAGAACAGGTCGTACGACGGCGAAGGGCGCCGTCCCGCGTCGGCGGGAGGGCGCCCTCGGCGTCGTGGGACCGTGAATCAGGAGGTGGCGGAAGCGCTCGGGGAGGCGGAGGCCGATGCGGACTCGGACGCGGACGGGCTCGGCGACGGGCTCGCCGAGGTGTCTGCCGCGACGACCGTCAGTTCGACGGTGAGGGCGGCACCGCCGGTGGTGGTGATACGGAGCAGGAACGTGCCGGTGATGTCGTCCGCGTACAGCTTGGGCAGCGTGAGCAGGCCGTTCGCGTCCGTCTGGAGGTTCGTCAGGGTCCGGACGGCGTTGCCGTCCGCGTCCTTGAAGTACGGGCCCTTGTCGTTCTCGCTGGTGTCGTCCGCCGACTTGATGAGCGTGGCGGTGGCGGCGACCTGGTCGGCGACGGTGCCCTGGTAAGTAGCCTTCGCCTGCACCTGGTCGGCGAACTCGGCGCCCGGGGCGCAGGTCAGCGCGGTGGCGTTGACGAGGGCGAGGGTGTCGGCGGCGCGCGCGGTGACCGTCGCGTCGTAGTCGACCGGGGTGATCGTACGGCCGACGACGGTGGCGCGGACCGTGAAGTCGCCGGTCTTCTCGCCCGCCTGGAGCGCCGGAGCGACGGCGACGCCCTTGCTGCCGGTGGTGACCGTGGCGACGCTCTCGCCGCCGGTGAAGGTAGCGTCCGTGTCCCCGACGATGGTGAAGCGGATACGGACCTTGGAGACGGTCCGGCCGGCCTTGGTCTCCGCGCGCGTGCTGATCTTCTTGGTGAACGCGTCGCCGGCCATCGCCGTGAGCGTGGCGGTGCCCGCGTCCTCCAGATGGTCCACGGTGTCGGTGGGCGTGGGCGGCAGGGACGGGGTCGTGCTCGGGGTGCCCGGCGACGGCTCTTTCGGCTTCGGGGTACCCGGCGTGCTGGGCGACGGTGAGCCGCCGGAGCCCGAACCGCTGCCGGACTTGTGGCCGTCGCTGCGGTGGCTGGGTACGGTGCCGGTGCCGTTCGGGATCGAGTGGGTGCCCTCGCGGTAGAACTCGTACCAGGACAGGACCAGGTTGAGGTAGTCCTGCGAGTGGTTGTAGCTGAGGATCGCGCTGTTCATGTCGGCCTGGACGGACAGGTCCCAGCCGTTGCGGCACAGGTAGTGGCCGGCGGCGAGCGCCGCGTCGTAGACGTTGTTGGGGTCCTTGACGCCGTCGCCGTTGCCGTCGCGGCCCGCCCATGCCCAGGTCGACGGGATGAACTGCATGGGGCCGACGGCCTGGTCGTACGCGCTGTTGCCGTCGTACTGGCCGCCGTCGGTGTCCTGGATGAGCGCGAAGCCGTTGCCGTCGAGCTGCGGGCCCAGGATCCGGTGCAGGGTGTTGCCCTCGGCGTCGACGTCGCCGCCGCGGGCCTGGCCGGACTCCACCTTGCCGATGGCGGCGAGCAACTGCCAGGACAGGTTGCAGCCCGGCACGGAGCCGCGCAGCTCCGCCTCGGCCTTCTTGTAGGCGTCCAGAACGGTGGCGGGTATGCCGGCCTCGGCCGCGCCCCGGGAGACGGCGGTGCCGATGCTCGACGAGGAGGCGGTGGGGCCGACGCTGGGGTTCGGGCTGTTGAGCGGCGGCAGGTCCGTGTAGTACGGCGAGTTGCCGGTGGCGCCGTCGACCGCGCCCGCTCCGTCGGGTGTGGAGGTGCTGGCGCCGGCGTTGGCCTGCCGGCCCGTGTCGCCGGCCGTCCCGCCCGGCGCCTGGGACGCGGACAGAGCCGCTACCGCCAACGCGGCCGCGGCGGTCGTCGCCGCTCCCTTGCGCAGCCGCCTGCCGAATTGCGCCGCCATAAGGTGAACCCCTCCCATGGGCGCCTTCCGAGCGCCCTCTCCGTCTGTCTGCTCGCCCCTGGTGTGACGGTTGACCCGGTGCTGTGGTTGCCCCCTGTTACCTCTTTCGAGTGGTGAGGTAGCGCATCGGTGGTGCACGCCGAGGCGGCGACCCAGGCGACACTACGACAACTTCCATTCCGCGGACACCGGGCAGTGCCCGATTTTCACCAGTTGGCCACTCCTCGTTGAACGATGGTGGCGCCGCGGATACTTGTCGTACGCAATCACGATTCGGCGCTCCGGCCGACGACTGCTCCAGGGGGCCCGGTGCCGTTCACTCTCAGCCACGCCGCAGCCGTACTGCCCGCCGTGCGCCACGACGGGACCGGGCGCGGGCGGCTGGTGCCCGCGGTGCTCGTCGCGGGGTCCTTCTCCCCCGACCTCACCTACTACGCGGCGAGCGCGGTGCCGGACGCGATGGAATTCGGCGTGTTCACGCACTCCTTCACCGGTGTCCTCACCGTGGACGTGCTCTTCTCCTGGGCGCTGGTGGCCCTGTGGGTGCTGGTACGGGAGCCGCTCGTGGCCCTTCTGCCCCGGGCCCGGCAGGGGCGGCCGGCGGCTCTGCTGCGCTGCGGTGCGCCACGCGCGCGTGCCGGTCTTTCCCTGACGGCCCGTTGGTATGTCTCCGCCGCGCTCGGCGCGCTCACGCATGTCGTCTGGGACGCGTTCACGCACCACGACCGCTGGGGGACACGGCTGATCCCCGCGATCGGCCGGAACGTCGCGGGCATACCGCTGTACACCGTGCTCCAGTACGGCACTTCGGCGGTGGCCGCGGCCGTGCTCGCGGTGTTCGTGCTGCGTGCGCTACGGCGGGCCCCGGCCGCGGACCCGGTGGGGGTGCCGCCGCTGTCGGTGGGGGACCGGTGGTGGGCCGGGGCAGGGATCGCCGGCTGCGCGCTGATCGCCGCAGTGCAGCGGGCCGCGCGGTGGTGGGCCTACTGGGGTTCGACGGCCAAGCCCTGGGAGCTGCTGCCCACGGTGCTCTTCGGAGCGGGCGCGGGGCTGCTGCTCGGGGTGCTGGGGTACGCCGTGCTGGTCAGGGTGTGGCGTCCGGCTCCGGCGGCCGGCGACGTGCGCCGGAACCCTTCGGCCGTTCGGTGAGGGTCGCCATGAACACGGTCATGGTGCGGGGGCGGCGGGGGCCGGGGAGTGCGCTGAGGAACAGCGCGAGATAGCTGTGGGCGAGGTCGAGCCACTGCCGTGGGGCGGGTCGGGTACGGAGTCTCCGCCGGAGACGGGTGGCCGCTTTGCGTACGGTGACGGCGAGTTCGGTGGGGATGCGGGCGGAACTGGCGCCGGGTGCCATGGCCGGGGCCGACGGGGCCGCCGTGACCTGGGCCGCGGCGGAGCGGGCCTTGGCCGGAGGCCTTGTCTGGGGCGTCCGGCCGTGAAGCATGCGTATACCCATGCCCGCATCCTTGCCGGTGCCGGGGGCGGGGGCGTTCTGACGGGGGCCAGCTGAGTGACGACGGCAAGCCGCCGTCGGCCCGCCGTCCCGCCCCGGTCCGGGCTTCCCCCCTTTTTTCCGCCGCGCTTTTCCGTCGCGACGGTGTGTGACCACGACGGCGTCATCCGGCCGGTGCCGCACAGGCAGGGACCCGCGTGTCCGGCACCGCCGGACACGGCCGTCGTTACAGAGCACCGTCGCGGCGGAAAGAGGGGCGGCTGGAAGAAGCGGCGGAGAAAGAGGGGCCGCTGGGAGAAGGGGACGAGGAGTGGCCGCGGGGCGTGAGCCGACGCAATGAAGCGCGGGCGTAAGCCGATGGGAGTTCGGGGGAGCCGCAGAGGGCGCCGCTCCGCCAGGGTCGGCGGGTGGCGCCCTCTGTCGGCTCGCACCGGAGGTTAGTGCGCTGCCGACTCCCAGTCCGGGCCCACGCCCACCGAGACGTCCAGGGGCGCCCTGAGATTGACCGCGGCGGGCATTTCGCGGCGGAGGATCGTCTCGACCTCGGCGCGCTCGCCGGGGGCGATCTCCAGGACGATTTCGTCGTGTACCTGGAGGAGCATCCGGGACTTCAGATCCGCCTCGCGCAGCGCGCCGTCCACCTTCAGCATGGCCATCTTGACGATGTCCGCCGCGGTGCCCTGGATGGGCGCGTTGAGCGCCATCCGCTCGGCCGCCTCCCGGCGCTGGCGGTTGTCGCTGTTGAGGTCGGGGAGGTAGCGGCGGCGGCCGAAGAGCGTCGCCGTGTACCCCGTGGCGCGTGCCTCGTCGACGACCCGGCGCAGATAGTCACGGACCCCGCCGAACCGCTCGAAGTACGTGTCCATCAGCGCCCGGGCCTCGCCCGCGTCGATGTTCAGCTGCTGGGAGAGGCCGAAGGCCGACAGACCGTACGCGAGGCCGTACGACATCGCCTTGATCTTCCGGCGCATCTCCGCGTCGACGGCCGAGCGGCCGACGGAGAACACCTGGGAGGCGACCGTGGTGTGCAGGTCCTCCCCGGAGGTGAACGCCTCGATCAGGCCTTCGTCCTCGGAGAGGTGGGCCATCACCCGCAGTTCGATCTGGCTGTAGTCGGCCGTCATCAGCGACTCGAAGCCCTCGCCCACCACGAAGCCCCGGCGGATCGCCCGGCCCTCGTCCGTGCGGACCGGGATGTTCTGGAGGTTCGGGTCAGTGGAGGAGAGACGGCCGGTCGCGGCCACCGTCTGGTTGAACGTGGTGTGGATACGGCCGTCCGCCCCCACCGTCTTGATCAGGCCCTCGACCGTCACCCGCAGCTTGGCCTGCTCACGGTGGCGGAGCATGATCACCGGCAGTTCGTTCTCGGTCTGGTTGGCGAGCCAGGCCAGCGCGTCGGCGTCGGTGGTGTAGCCGGTCTTGGTCTTCTTGGTCCTGGGCAGGGCAAGCTCGCCGAAGAGGACCTCCTGGAGCTGCTTGGGCGAGCCCAGGTTGAACTCGTGACCGGCCGCCGCGTGCGCCTCCTTCACGGCCTGCTGCACCGCGCCCGCGAACATCTGCTCCATCGCTTCGAGGTGCGCGCGGTCGGCCGCGATGCCGTGCCGCTCCATCCGGGCCAGGAGGATGGAGGTCGGCAGCTCCATGTCACGGAGCAGATCCGCCGCGCCGACCTCCTGGAGCCGGCCCTCGAAGGCCTCGCCCAGGTCGAGAATCGCCCGGGCCTGGATCATCAGTGCTTCGGCCTCGGCGCCGTCGTCCGCGCCGAAGGCCAGCTGACCGTCGGCCGCGGCGGCCGGGGCCAGCTCGCGGTGCAGATACTCCAGGGACAGCGCGTCCAGGTCGAAGGAGCGGCGGCCGGGCTTGACCAGGTAGGCGGCGAGCGCGGTGTCCATGGCGACGCCGTCGATGCTCCAGCCGTGCTCGGCGAAGACCCGCATGGCGCCCTTGGCGTTGTGGAAGACCTTGGGCTTCGCGGCGTCGGCCAGCCAGACCGCCCACGCGTTCTCATCGGCCTCGTCGAGCTCGGCAGGGTCGAACCAGGCCGCCGCTCCCCCCGCCGCGGCCAGCGCGACCTCGGCGACCGAGCCGGTGCCGAGCGCCCAGGTGTCGACGGTGGCGATACCCAGCGCCTCCGTGCCGTGCTCGGCGAGCCAGCCGGCCAGCTCACCGGTGCCGAGGACCGTGCCGTCCACCTCCACGCCCGCCTCCGTGACCGGCGTGGACTCGGCCTCCTCCGCACCCGGGTCGACGGCGAAGAGCCGCTCGCGCAGCGACGGGTTGCGGATCTCCAGGGTGTCCAGGACCATCGCGACGGTCTTGCGGTCGTACGGCGCGCGCTCCAGGTCGGCGACCGTCTTCGGCAGCTCGACCTGGCGCTCCAGCTCCGTGAGCCGGCGGTTGAGCTTCACCGACTCCAGATGGTCGCGGAGGTTCTGGCCCGCCTTGCCCTTCACCTCGTCGACGCGCTCCACCAGTTCCGCGAAGGAACCGAACTGGTTGATCCACTTCGCGGCCGTCTTCTCGCCGACGCCGGGGATGCCGGGCAGGTTGTCGGACGGGTCGCCGCGCAGGGCCGCGAAGTCGGGGTACTGGGCGGGCGTCAGGGCGTACTTCTCGAACACCTTCTCCGGGGTGAACCGGGTCAGCTCGGAGACGCCCTTCGTCGGATAGAGGACCGTGGTGTGCTCAGTGACCAGCTGGAAGGAGTCACGGTCACCGGTGACGATCAGGACCTCGAAGCCCTCGGCCTCGGCCTGGGTGGCAAGGGTGGCGATGACGTCGTCGGCCTCGAAGCCCTCGACGGCGAAGCGCTGCGCGTGCATCGCGTCGAGCAACTCGCCGATCAGCTCGACCTGGCCCTTGAACTCGTCCGGGGTCTTGGAACGGTTCGCCTTGTACTCGGTGAACTCCTCGGAGCGCCAGGTCTTGCGGGAGACGTCGAAGGCCACCGCGAAGTGCGTAGGCGCCTCGTCACGCAGGGTGTTGGCCAGCATCGACGCGAAGCCGTAGATCGCGTTCGTCGGCTGGCCCGTCGCGGTCGTGAAGTTCTCCGCGGGCAGCGCGAAGAACGCGCGGTATGCCAGCGAGTGCCCGTCCATGAGCATCAGCCGGGGACGGGTCCCACTGGGGGTGCTGTCGGTCTTCTTCGATGCTGTCTCTGCCACGCCCCCGATCCTGCCACGCCCCACTGACAGTGAGGTCCGACGGGGCGAGCCACGGTCGGTTCGAGGAAAAGGACAGGCAGGCGTCCCCCGCACGCACAGGATCCGTTCTCCTCCCCCATCCGCCCTCCATGGTTGTCGGTGGCCCGTGCGAGGATCTGGCCTACAGGGCAGTGGTGCCGGTGCAGAGGGAGAGCGTGCGATGGCTACGAAGCCACCCAAAGGGGATCCGGTCCAGGACGCGCCGCGGGTCGCGGAGCCGAAGCACGCGGCCGCGGGCCTGCCGGCCATCGGGCACACCCTGCGTATCGCCCAGCAGCAGATGGGGGTGAAGCGCACCGCGCTGACGCTGCTCCGGGTCAACCAGAAGGACGGCTTCGACTGCCCCGGCTGCGCCTGGCCGGAGCCCGATCACCGGCACGCCGCCGAATTCTGCGAGAACGGCGCCAAGGCCGTGGCCGAGGAGGCCACCCTGCGGAGGGTGACGCCCGAGTTCTTCGCCGAGCACTCCGTCGCCGACCTGCACCACCGCAGCGGCTACTGGCTCGGCCAGCAGGGCCGGCTCACCCACCCCATGTATCTCGCCGAGGGCGCCGAGCACTACGAGCCGGTCGACTGGGAGCGGGCCTTCGACATCATCGGAGACGAGATCGCCGCCCTCGGCTCCCCCGACGAGGCCGTCTTCTACACCTCGGGCCGCACCAGCAACGAGGCCGCGTTCCTGTACCAGCTGTTCGCGCGCGAGCTGGGCACCAACAACCTGCCGGACTGCTCCAACATGTGCCACGAGTCCTCGGGCTCGGCGCTGGGCGAGACCATCGGCATCGGCAAGGGCAGCGTCCTGCTCGAGGACCTCTACAAGGCCGACCTGATCGTCGTCGCCGGTCAGAACCCGGGCACCAACCACCCCCGGATGCTGTCGGCGCTGGAGAAGGCCAAGGCCAACGGCGCGAAGATCATCAGCGTCAATCCGCTCCCGGAAGCCGGCCTGGAGCGGTTCAGGAACCCGCAGACCCCTCAGGGCATGCTCAAGGGTGCCGCCCTCACCGATCTGTTCCTGCAGATCCGTATCGGCGGAGACCAGGCCCTGTTCCGCCTCCTCAACAAGCTCATCCTGGAGACAGAGGGCGCGGTCGACGAGGAGTTCGTGCGCGAGTACACCCACGGGTACGAGGAGTTCGCCAAGGCCGCCCGTGCAGCCGACTGGGACGAGACGCTCGCGGCGACCGGTCTCACCCGCGCGGAGATCGAGGAGGCCCTGCGTATGGTGCTCGCCTCGAAGCGCACCATCGCCTGCTGGGCCATGGGTCTCACCCAGCACAAGCACTCGGTCCCGACCATCCGAGAGGTGGTCAACTTCCTGCTGCTGCGGGGCAACATCGGCCGCACCGGTGCCGGCGTGTGCCCGGTCCGCGGCCACTCGAACGTGCAGGGCGACCGCACGATGGGCATCTTCGAGCGCCCGGCCCCGGCCTTCCTGGACGCCTTGGAGAAGGAGTTCGGTTTCGCGCCCCCGCGCGAGCACGGCTTCGACGTCGTACGGGCCATCCGCGCGCTGCGCGACGGCGAGGCGAAGGTCTTCTTCGCGATGGGCGGCAACTTCGTCTCCGCGACCCCCGACACGGAGGTCACCGAGGCGGCGATGCGGCGGGCGCGACTGACCGTGCACGTGTCGACGAAGCTCAACCGATCGCACGTGGTGACGGGCTCGCGGGCGCTGATCCTGCCGACGCTCGGCCGCACCGAACGCGATCTCCAGGGCGGCGGCGAGCAGTTCGTCACCGTCGAGGACTCGATGGGCATGGTGCACGCCTCACGCGGTCGCCTGGAGCCCGCGAGCCCGCATCTGCTGTCGGAGCCGGCGATCGTGTGCCGGCTCGCCCGCCGGGTGCTCGGTGCCGACAGCGCCACTCCCTGGGAGGAGTTCGAGAAGGACTACGCGACGGTCCGCGACCGTATCGCGCGCGTGATCCCCGGTTTCGAGGACTTCAACGCGCGCGTGGCGCGCCCGGGCGGCTTCGCGCTCCCGCACGCCCCGCGTGACGAACGCCGGTTCCCGACGGCGACCGGCAAGGCGAACTTCACGGCGGCGCCGGTCGAGTTCCCCCAACTCCCCGAGGGCCGACTGCTGTTGCAGACGCTGCGTTCGCACGACCAGTACAACACCACGATCTACGGCCTGGACGACCGCTACCGGGGCATCAGGAACGGCCGCCGGGTGGTCCTGGTGAACCCGGAGGACGCGCGGGCGCTGGGTGTCGCCGACGGGTCCTACGTCGACCTGGTGAGCGAGTGGAAGGACGGCGTGGAGCGCCGGGCGCCCGGCTTCCGGGTGGTGCACTACCCGACGGCGCGGGGTTGCGCGGCGGCGTACTACCCGGAGACCAATGTGCTGGTGCCGCTGGACGCGACCGCCGACACCAGCAACACCCCGGCCAGCAAGTCCGTCGTGGTCCGTCTCGAGAGCGGCGTGCCGCAGCCGACGGCCACCGTCTGAGCGGACGCTCAGTCCGTCTGGAAGAATCGACGGCCGACTGAGCGTGGCTCAGTGGAGAGACAGCCGTACGACGATCGGAGCCCCATGGGCGAGCAGCAGCATGTGAAGTTCCCGCAGGAGGTCATCGACGAGTACGCCTCGCTCGGCGTCGACCTGCCGGCCCTGTTCTCGGCGGGCCATCTCGGCGTACGCATGGGCGTGCAGATCCTCGAGGCCTCGGCGGACCGGGTCGTCGGCACCATGCCGGTGGAGGGCAACACCCAGCCGTACGGGCTGCTGCACGGCGGGGCCAGCGCGGTGCTGGCGGAGACCCTGGGGTCAGTCGGGTCGATGCTGCACGGCGGCAGCTCGAAGATCGCGGTCGGCGTCGACCTGAACTGCACGCATCACCGCGGGGCCCGCTCCGGCCTGGTCACCGGCGTGGCCACACCCGTCCACCGGGGGCGCTCCACGGCGACCTACGAGATCGTGATCAGCGACGAGGAAGGCCGCCGGGTGTGCACGGCCCGGCTCACCTGTCTGCTGCGGGACGCGCGCCCCGGCGACGAGGTCCACGTGCAGGCAGCACAGGCCTGACAGAAGCCCGGCGGGCGGCGCCTCTCCGCCTCGCCCGCACCGGGAAACGCGGAGAAGTTCTGAAGCTTTGACTTTCTTTCCTTGCCGTAACTCTGCGTAATACGCATGTAATGTGCATTCGTCTAAGCACCCAGTTCTCACGGTTCACGACCCCACCTCAGCCGTCCCGAAAGTCGCCCACAGCAACAGAGACGCGTAACGACCAAAAACGCCGAGACACCTGAACGGATCATGGCGAGTCCTGCGGGTTCTCAGAATGCGGACGGCGCGAATCGGACTGAATTCCTGCTTTTCCCCCACGTTGTACCGCTCTGCATTACCTCGTGTCATAACAAGAGCGTCACAGCCTTGGTCAAGCTCTCCTCCACGTTCCTCGCACACGCCTAGAGTCACGGCCAGTCACCGCTCCACCGGGAGTTCGGTACCGGCGTGGCATCTGTCGTTCCCGCAAGGGCGACCATGCCCCTGGAAAGGATCGATTGTGCGACAGCGTTCTCTGGTGATTCTTACCTCCGTGTTGACCACCGGAGCCTTGACTCTCACCGCTTGCGGCTCCCGCAACAACGACAACAAGGGCAGCGACAGCGGCAACGTGACGGTTACGATCGGCGTCGACGCCCCGCTGACCGGCCAGAACTCCGCGACGGGCCTCGGCATCCAGTACGGCGCCCAGATCGCCGTCGACGACGCCAACAAGAACAAGACCGTTCCGGGCGTCACTTTCAAGATCAAGGCGCTGGACGACAAGGCGATTCCCGCCACCGGCCAGCAGAACGCCACCCAGCTCGTCTCCGACAAGACCGTGCTCGGCGTCGTGGGCCCGCTCAACTCCGGTGTGGCCACGCAGATGCAGCAGGTCTTCGCCACCGCCAACCTGGTGGAGATCTCGCCGTCCAACACCAACCCCGAGCTGACCATGGGCAAGAACTGGCAGACCAGCCCGTCCCGCCCGTTCAAGACGTACTTCCGCACCGCGACCACCGACGCCCTGCAGGGCGCCTACGCGGCGGACTACGCCTACAACGTCGCCAAGAAGAAGAAGGCCTTCGTCGTCGACGACAAGCAGACCTATGGCGCGGGTCTGTCGAAGATCTTCTCGGAGCAGTTCGCCAAGCAGGGCGGCAAGGTCATCGGCACCGACCACGTCAACACCGGCGACCGCGACTTCTCCACCCTGGTCACCAAGATCAAGAACTCGGGCGCCGACATCCTCTACTACGGCGGCCAGTACGACGAGTCCGAGGTGCTGACCAAGCAGCTCAAGGCCGCGGGCGCCAACATCCCGCTGTTCGGCGGCGACGGCATGTTCACCCCGACCTACATCCAGACCGCCGGCAAGGCCTCCGAGGGCGACCTGGTGACGTCGATCGGCGTCCCGGTCGACACCCTGCCCGCCGCCAAGGACTTCGTGGCCACCTACAAGGCCAAGAAGTACCCCGGTGACTACGGCACCTACGGCTCGTACTCCTACGACGCCACCACCGCGATCATCAAGGCCATCGGCACCGTCGTGAAGGACGGCAAGATCCCGGACGACGCCCGCTCCCAGATCGTCAGCGCCGTCCAGAACACCTCCTTCGACGGCATCTCCGGCAAGGTCTCGTTCGACCAGTACGGCGACACCACGAACAAGCAGCTGACCGTCTACAAGGTCGTCAGCGGTGCGTGGAAGTCCGTCAAGAGCGGCGTGGCCACCCCGAAGTAACCGGCCGAAGCACATCGCACCACCAGGGCCGCGCGGCGCAGACCACCGTCACCGCGCGGCCCGCCCTCTACCGCCCCCCTGACTCTCCCCACCACATGGAGGCCATGCGGTGAACACCCTGCCGCAGCAGCTGGCCAACGGGCTGTTCCTCGGCTCGATGTACGGTCTGATCGCCATCGGCTACACGATGGTGTACGGCATCGTCCAGCTCATCAACTTCGCCCACGGCGAGATCTTCATGACCGGAGGCTTCGGCGCCCTCACGGTCTACCTTCTCCTGCCGGACGGCATATCCATGTGGGTAGCCCTGCCGGCGATGCTCATCGGCGGCGCCCTGGTCGCTGTTCTCATCGCCGTCGGCGCCGAACGCTTCGCCTACCGGCCACTGCGCGGCGCACCACGCCTCGCCCCGCTGATCACCGCGATCGGCCTGTCGCTCGCACTGCAGCAGGCGGTCTTCAACTGGTACCACGTCGACGGCGACGCCAAGACCGCCCGCGTCTTCCCGCAACTGCCGTTCGGCCCCTTGCACATCGGTTCCGTGACCGTGCAGAGCGGTGACATCTTCCTGATCATCGCCGCCCCGCTGTGCATGGCGATCCTCGCCCTGTTCGTCCGGCTCTCCCGCACCGGCCGTGCCATGCAGGCCACCGCCCAGGACCCGGACACCGCCCAGCTGATGGGCATCGACACCAACCGCATCATCGTCATCGCCTTCGCGATCGGCGGCTTCTTCGCGGCCGTCGCCGGTGTCTCGTACGGCCTCAAGTACGGCTCCGTCTCCTACGACATGGGCTTCATCGCCGGTCTGAAGGCGTTCACCGCGGCCGTCCTCGGCGGCATCGGCAACATCTACGGCGCCATGCTCGGCGGGCTCGTCCTCGGCATCGCCGAGGCCATGGCCACCGCCTACATCGCCAACATCCCCGGCATGCAGCAGCTCGGCGGTGGCGGCTGGGCCTCCGTGTGGGCCTTCGTCCTGCTGATCCTCGTACTCCTCTTCAGACCACAGGGTCTGCTCGGCGAACGCGTCGCGGACAGGGCGTGAGCAGCATGACCGACACCACCAACTCCCCTGCCGTACAGGAGCGCGGACCGGTCCCGCTGCCGCTGTCCCTCGCCCGGCTGCTCGTCGTCGTCGGTGCCGTGGGCACCATCGCCAGCACGTTCCTCAGCTGGACCTGGACGTCGGAGTTCCCCGGCGACCTGACGGTCTACGGCTACCCGGCCGGCCTGCAGATCCTCGCTCTCGTGGGCGGCGCCCTCACCCTGCTGTTCGGGCTCACCCTGTGGGACGTCAAGTGGCTGCGCTGGCTGAACCCGGCGGGCGCCACCTCCCCGGTCTTCCTGACGGCCCTGTCGGCGTTCGCCGTCTGCTGGTTCACGGGCATCGCCATCGCCGTCGACCTCGGCGGCCTGGTCAACCTGGACCCCGGCGCCTACGTGGCGATGGCGGCCTCCGCGCTGCCCGTCGTCGGCGCCCTCGCACTGCCCCACCCGGCCCCCGGCACCGGCATCCGCGGCTACCTGACCAAGCCTCAGCTGCCCGCCCCCGGCAAGGCGTCACCGCTCACCGAGCGCATCGTCATCACGGTCGGCGTCGCGCTCGCCCTGGTGGTCTTCACCTACGGCATCGGCATCGACAACGACGCGAGCGAGACCTTCATCGGCTACCTGCTGCTGCTCGTCTTCGCCGCCTGGGGCCTCATGCACACCGGCCTCGTCGACCGCTTCGCGACCACCGCGGCGCACCACAAGGGGTTCGCCTCGGCGCTCGCCTTCGTCGCGGCCGTGATCTTCCCCTTCACCCAGAGCGACGACCACAACGCCAACGTCGGCGTGAACATCCTGATCTTCGCCACCGTCGCCCTCGGCCTGAACATCGTCGTCGGCCTCACCGGTCTGCTCGACCTCGGTTACGTCGCGTTCCTCGGTGTCGGCGCCTACGCGGCCGCCCTGGTCTCCGGCTCGGAGTACTCCCGGTTCTCCGGAGTGCACTTCCCGTTCTGGGCCGCCGCCCTCACCGGCATGGCCGCCTCGCTGATCTTCGGCGTACTGATCGGCGCGCCGACCCTGCGGCTCCGCGGCGACTACCTCGCCATCGTCACGCTCGGCTTCGGTGAGATCTTCCGTATCACCGTCAACAACCTCGACGGCGACTCCGGCCCGAACATCACCCGCGGCCCCAACGGCATCACCCAGATCCCGGACCTGAACATCTTCGGGTTCAACCTGGGCGAGTCGCACAACATCCTCGGGCAGAACCTGGGCCGGTTCGCCAACTACCTGTTCCTGATGCTCATCGTCACGGCGATCGTCGTGCTCGTCTTCACCCGCGCCGCCGACTCCCGCATCGGCCGCTCCTGGATCGCCATCCGCGAGGACGAGACCGCCGCCACCGCCATGGGCATCAACGGCTTCCGCGTCAAGCTGATCGCCTTCGCCCTCGGCGCCTCCCTCGCGGGTCTCGCCGGCACCGTGATGGCACACGTCAACTACAGCGTGAACCCGCAGCCGTACCAGTTCGCCGGCGCCGCCCCGCCCAACTCGGCCTTCCTGCTGGCCGCCGTCGTCCTCGGCGGCATGGGCACCGTCAGCGGCCCCCTGCTCGGCGCGAGCGTGCTCTACCTGGTCCCGGAGAAGCTCCAGTTCCTGCAGAACTACGAGCTGTTCGCCTTCGGCATCGCGCTGATCCTGCTCATGCGGTTCCGGCCGGAGGGCATCATCGCCAACCGCCGCCGCCAGCTGGAGTTCCACGAGACCGGCCAACTCGACGTACCGGCGCAGGCGACGCTGGCCGACGATCCGGCCGTCACCAAGGCAGGGGCGTAACGAACCATGACGACACCTGTACTCGAAGCCCGTGACGTCACGATGCGCTTCGGCGGCCTGACCGCCGTCCGCTCCGTCGACTTCACGGTCAACAGTGGCGAGATCGTCGGTCTCATCGGCCCGAACGGCGCCGGCAAAACCACCTTCTTCAACTGCCTCACCGGTCTGTACGTCCCCACCGAGGGCACGGTCGCCTACCAGGGCAAGGTGCTGCCGCCCAAGCCGCACCTGGTGACGCAAGCGGGCATCGCCCGTACCTTCCAGAACATCCGGCTCTTCGCCAACATGACCGTCCTGGAGAACGTCCTCGTGGGCCGCCACACACGGACCAAGGAGGGCCTGTGGTCCGCGCTGCTGCGCGGCCCCGGTTTCCGCAAGGCCGAGCGGGAGTCCGAGGCGAAGGCCATGGAGCTCCTGGAGTTCGTCGGCCTCGCCGCCAAGCGCGACCACCTCGCGCGCAACCTGCCCTACGGCGAGCAGCGCAAGCTGGAGATCGCCCGGGCACTGGCCAGCGAACCGGGTCTGCTGCTGCTCGACGAACCGACGGCCGGCATGAACCCGCAGGAGACCCGGACCACCGAGGAACTGGTCTTCGCCATCCGGGACAAGGGCATCGCCGTCCTCGTCATCGAGCACGACATGCGCTTCATCTTCAACCTGTGCGACCGCGTCGCCGTGCTCGTACAGGGCGAGAAGCTCGTCGAGGGCACGTCCGACGTCGTACAGGCCGACGAACGCGTCGTCGCCGCCTATCTGGGTGAACCCTTCGAGGGTGACCCCGGTGAGGTCGAGGCCGCCGAAGCGGCTGCGGCGGGCGCCGAACCGTCAGACGCGGAACCCCAGGTGGACAGCACCACCGACACCACCAAGGGAGAGGCCCGGTGACCGCACTACTGGAGGTCGAGGACCTCAGAGTCGCCTACGGCAAGATCGAGGCCGTCAAGGGCATCTCGTTCACCGTGGAAGCCGGCCAGGTCGTCACTCTCATCGGCACCAACGGCGCCGGCAAGACGACGACCCTGCGCACCCTGTCGGGTCTGCTCAAGCCCGCCTCGGGCCGGATCGTCTTCGAGGGCAAGCCGCTGACCGGTGTCCCGGCGCACAAGATCGTAGCGCTCGGACTCGCCCACTCCCCCGAAGGCCGGCACATCTTCCCGCGCCTGACCATCACCGAGAACCTCCAACTCGGTGCCTTCCTCCGCAAGGACAAGGCGGGCATCGAGAAGGACATCCAGCGCGCCTACGACATCTTCCCCATCCTCGGCGAGCGCAGAAAGCAGGCCGCCGGCACCCTGTCCGGCGGTGAACAGCAGATGCTCGCCATGGGGCGGGCGCTGATGTCCCAGCCGAAGCTGCTGATGCTGGACGAGCCGTCCATGGGTCTCTCGCCGATCATGATGCAGAAGATCATGGCGACGATCGTGGAGCTGAAGTCGCAGGGCACCACGATTCTGCTGGTCGAGCAGAACGCACAGGCGGCGCTCTCGCTGGCCGACCAGGGCCACGTCATGGAGGTCGGCAACATCGTGCTGTCGGGGACCGGCCGGGACCTGCTGCACGACGAGTCGGTTCGCAAGGCCTACCTGGGCGAGGACTGACACCCACGTCCGATACGACGAGGCCCGCGCCCCCTTCTCCGGGGCGCGGGCCTCGTCGTACGCGGGCGCCGGGTCAGCCCTTGCTGGACTTCTTCTCGTCACTGTCCGCGATGACCGCCTCCGCGACCTGCTGCATCGACATACGGCGGTCCATCGACGTCTTCTGGATCCAGCGGAACGCGGCCGGCTCGGTCAGGCCGTACTCCGTCTGGAGGATGGACTTCGCACGGTCGACCAGCTTGCGGGTCTCCAGGCGCTGGCTGAGGTCGGCGACCTCCTTCTCCAGCTGCTTCAGCTCGTTGAAGCGGGAGACGGCCATCTCGATCGCCGGGACCACGTCGCTCTTGCTGAACGGCTTGACGAGGTACGCCATCGCGCCCGCGTCCCGGGCCCGCTCGACCAGGTCACGCTGTGAGAACGCGGTGAGCATCAGGACCGGGGCGATGGACTCCTCGGCGATCTTCTCGGCCGCAGAGATACCGTCCAGCTTGGGCATCTTGACGTCCAGGATGACCAGGTCCGGGCGGTGCTCGCGGGCGAGCTCGACCGCCTGCTCACCGTCACCGGCCTCGCCGACGACGCTGTACCCCTCTTCTTCCAGCATCTCTTTCAGGTCGAGCCGGATCAGGGCCTCGTCCTCGGCGATGACGACACGGGTCGTCAGCGGAGGCACGTGCGACTTGTCGTCGTCGGGCACGTCGACGGGCTGGGGCGACTCGGCGGCGCTCACGGGGGCTCCTCGTTCAGGGCAGGGGTACTGCTGACAAGAGCCTACCTAGCTGCGGTAAGGTGGACGCGCGGAGGGTCGGGTCTGACCTTTGATTCTTCGAGCCCCGGTAGCCCAATTGGCAGCAGGCAACGGATTCAAAACCCGTACAGTGTCGGTTCGAGTCCGACCCGGGGCACTTTTCCTTGGATTCCAAGGTCGCCGACCTTAAGCGGACGCTCCCGTTCTCGTGAACATCCGCCTTCTGCTGGATGTTGTCGCGATTACTCTCGCAGAGTGATCGCATGTACGACGTCAGCACCCGCAAGCGAGCACTCGCGCTGGTTGCGCAGGGGCGCAGCCTCAACGCCGTCAGCAAAGAGACCGGGATCTCCCGCGCGGCGATCCGCTCGTGGCAAACACGCACTGAACCTCGCCGACGTGGCCACTCATGCGTCCGGTGCCGGGACCGGCCAAGCCCCCCTGAAAACCCGGCATCGTACGCCTACCTCTTGGGCCTCTACCTCGGCGACGGCTGCATCAGCGCCGGCCGAAGAGGCGTGTATGCCATGCGGATCGTGTGCGACAACACATGGCCCGGCGTCATCGACGCTTGCGAAGAAGCACTGCGCGACGTCCATCCTCACAACAGCGTTTGCCGTGTCAAGAAACAGGGCTGCGTTGCGGTGACCAGCTCAAGCAAGCACTGGCCCTGTCTCTTCCCCCAGCACGGCCCCGGCAAGAAGCACGACCGCCGCATCGCCCTCGAACCCTGGCAGACGGAGATCGTCGACTCCCATCCATGGGAATTCGTCCGGGGCCTCATCCACTCCGACGGCTGCCGTATCACCAACTGGACGACCCGCCTGGTCGCCGGTAGGCCCAAGCGGTATGAATACCCGCGCTACTTCTTCACCAACAAGTCCGACGACATCCGGGGCCTGTACACCGGCATCCTCGACAAGCTTGGCGTCGTATGGACGCACTGCACCCGCCACGGCAACCCGTACAACATCTCCGTCGCCAGAAGAGCCGACGTGGCCCTCATGGATACCCACGTCGGCCCCAAGCACTGACAGGGACCCACCGGTTCTACTTGGGACTGTCGTCCTCCCCGATGTGGTGCACCCGGACCATGTTCGTCGAGCCGGAGACACCGGGCGGGGAGCCCGCCGTGATGACCACGATGTCGCCCTGCTCGCAGCGGCCGTACTTCAGCAGCAGCTCGTCCACCTGATCGACCATCTTGTCCGTCGAGTCGACGTGCGGGCCGAGGAAGGTCTCGACGCCCCAGGTCAGGTTGAGCTGGGAGCGGGTGGCCGGTTCCGGGGTGAAGGCGAGGAGCGGGATCGGCGAGCGGTAGCGGGAGAGCCGGCGGACCGTGTCTCCCGACTGGGTGAAGGCGACCAGGAACTTCGCGCCGAGGAAGTCGCCGATCTCGGCGGCGGCCCGGGCGACGGCGCCGCCCTGGGTGCGGGGCTTGTTGCTCTCGGTCAGCGGCGGCAGGCCCTTGGCGAGGATGTCCTCCTCGGCCGCTTCGACGATCTTCGCCATCGTCCGGACGGTCTCGATGGGGTACTTGCCGACGCTGGTCTCGCCGGAGAGCATCACCGCGTCCGTGCCGTCGATCACCGCGTTGGCGACGTCGGAGGCCTCGGCGCGGGTGGGCCGGGAGTTGTCGATCATCGAGTCGAGCATCTGAGTGGCGACGATGACCGGCTTGGCGTTGCGCTTTGCCAGCTTGACGGCGCGCTTCTGGACGATCGGCACCTGCTCCAGCGGCATCTCCACGCCCAGGTCGCCGCGCGCGACCATGATGCCGTCGAACGCGGCCACGATGCCCTCGATGTTCTCGACGGCCTGCGGCTTCTCGACCTTGGCGATCACCGGGAGGTGGCGGCCCTCCTCGGCCATGATGCGGTGGACGTCCTCGATGTCCCTGCCGCTGCGCACGAAGGACAGGGCGATCACGTCGACGCCGGTGCGCAGCGCCCATCGCAGGTCGGCCTCGTCCTTGTCGGAGAGGGCGGGGACGGAGACGGCGACGCCGGGGAGGTTGAGGCCCTTGTGGTCGGAGACCATGCCGCCCTCGACGACCGTGGTGTGTACGCGGGGGCCGTCGACGTGGGTGACCTCCAGGCAGACCTTGCCGTCGTCGACGAGGACGCGCTCACCGGGGGTGACGTCGTCGGCCAGGCCGGCGTACGTCGTCCCGCACTGGCCGCGGTCGCCCTCGGCGCCCTCCTCCACGGTGATGACGAAGGTGTCACCGCGTTCGAGGAGTACCGGCCCCTCGGTGAAGCGGCCGAGCCGGATCTTCGGACCTTGAAGGTCGGCGAGGATCCCGACGCTGCGACCGGTCTCGTCGGAGGCCTTGCGGACGCGTTGGTAGCGCTCCTCGTGCTCGGCGTAGGTGCCGTGACTGAGGTTGAATCGGGCGACGTCCATTCCGGCCTCGACCAGGCCCTTGATCTGGTCGTACGAGTCGGTGGCGGGCCCCAGAGTACAAACGATCTTTGCTCGGCGCATGGTTCGAGCCTAGGCCTTACCGGCGGGTAGAGAATTGGTCGTACATGACGACCCAACAACCTTTGCGTGAAGGCCTATTGACAAGTGTTGAATTGTGCGGGGGGCCGCTCCGATGAGCATCTCGCATTTGCTGAATGCAGGAATGCGGGCGCTCATTTATTCGAAATACCGAACGCTCACTTCTGGAGTCACAGCTGTGGCGGCGCCATCGTGAATTGCGCGCTGACCTGAGCGGTTACGCGCAGTTGTGGAGGTTCGAGATCCAGGGGTTCGGCGGGCTCGGCGATTTCGGCGGCAGCCGCCATCCGGCGGACCCCGCGGTCGAACGTCGCCCGGTACGGCCGCGGGCCCTCGACACCGGTGTCGGCGAGCTCGACCAGGGCGGCCAGCGAGGTGCCGAGGGCGCCGGCGTACTCCCGGGCGCGCTGCACCGCCTCGGCGACCGCCCGCCGCCGGGCCTCGCCGTGCACGGGTGAGTCGGTGCGCAGCGACCACCAGGGGCCGTCGACCCGGGTCAGCTCCAAGTCGGCGAGCCTGGTGGTGAGTTCGCCGAGGACGGTGAAGTCGGTGAACTCGGCGGTGAGCTGGACCCGGCCCTGATAGCTGCGGACGCGCTCTCCCCGGCCCCGCTCGGCGAGTTCGGGGGCGATGGTGAAGGTCCCGGTCGACAGCCGGGCCACCGCCTCGCCGTACGACTTGATCAGGTCGAGGGCGGCGGTGTTGCGGCGGGTGAGGTCGTCCAGGGTCGAGCGGCGGTCGCGGCCCCGGGCGCTCACCGTGACGCTGATCCGGGCCAGCTCGGGCTCGACCTCCAGCTCGGCCTCGCCACGCACGACGAGAAGGGGGGCGTCGGGTGTACCGGCCGGCCGGCGTTCCTCGGCTGAGGGTGTGGGTGCTGGTGCGGTCATACGCCCCACTCTGTCACGCCATCCCCGTGTGTGCGCACCGGAGTTCACAGTGGGGGTCACCGGATCGCAACCTCCCGGCCCTGTTGCCGTCGGTGGTGTCCAGGACAGAATCTACGCGCGTCGTTGACCATTTCCAGAGGAGATCAAGACATGCCCTTGAATCGCCGGAAGTTCCTGAAGAAGTCCGCCGCCACCGGGGCGGGAGTGGCGATCGCCGGAGCGGCGGCGACTCCGGCACAGGCCTCCATCAGGCCCGCCCGGCGCCCCAAGCGGTACTCGCTCACCGTGATGGGTACCACCGACCTGCACGGAAACGTCTTCAACTGGGACTACTTCAAGGACGCGGAGTACACGGACGCCAAGGGCAACGCGCTGGGCCTGGCGCGCATCTCGACACTGGTGAACCAGGTCCGCAAGGAGAAGGGCCGCCGCAACACCCTGCTCCTTGACGCCGGTGACACCATCCAGGGCACCCCGCTGACGTACTACTACGCCAAGGTCGACCCGATCACCGCCAAGGGCGGCCCGGTGCACCCGATGGCGCAGGCCATGAACGCGATCGGGTACGACGCGGCGGCGCTCGGCAACCACGAGTTCAACTACGGCATCGAGACCCTGCGCAGGTTCGAGGACCAGCTGTGCTTCCCGCTGCTCGGCGCCAACGCGGTCGACGCGAAGACCCTCAAGCCCGCCTTCCCGCCGTACTTCATGAAGAAGTTCCACGTACCGGGCGCCCCGCCGGTCAGGGTCGCCGTGCTCGGCCTGACCAACCCGGGCATCGCGATCTGGGACAAGGCCTATGTCCAGGGCAAGCTGGCCTTCCCGGGTCTTGAGGAGCAGGCCGCGAAGTGGGTGCCCAAGCTGCGGGCGATGGGTGCGGACGTGGTCGTGGTCTCGGCCCACTCCGGCACCTCGGGCACGTCGTCCTACGGCGACCAGGTGCCGTACGTCGAGAACGCGGCCGCGAACGTGGCCAGGCAGGTGCCGGGCATCGACGCCATCCTGGTCGGCCACGCGCACGTGGAGATCCCGGAGCTGAAGGTCACCAACGAGGCCACCGGCAGGGCCGTCGTCCTCTCCGAGCCGCTCTGCTACGCCGAGCGCCTCACCCTCTTCGACATCGAGCTGGTGTTCACCAAGGGCAGCTGGGAGGTGGAGTCGGTCGCCGCCTCGCTGCGCAACTCCAACACCGTCGCCGACGACCCGAAGATCACCCGGCTGCTGGAGGACGAGCACACGAAGGTCGTCGCGTACGTCAACCAGGTCGTCGGCACCGCCACCGAGACGCTCACCACGGTCGAGGCCCGCTACCGGGACGCCCCGATCATCGACCTGATCACCAAGGTCCAGGAGGACGTGGTCAAGGCGGCCCTGGCGAGCACCGAGTACGCCTCGCTCCCGGTGATCGCCCAGGCCTCGCCGTTCTCCCGGACCTCCGAGATCCCGGCAGGCGAGGTCACCATCCGGGACCTGTCGAGCCTGTACGTGTACGACAACACGCTGGTCGCCAAGGTGATGACGGGCGCGCAGATCCGCTCCTACCTGGAGTACTCGGCGGAGTACTTCGTGCAGACGGCCGCCGGCGCGCCTGTCGACGTGGAGAAGCTGACCAACGCCGGCAACCGTCCGGACTACAACTACGACTATGTGTCGGGCCTCCGGTACGAGATCGACATCGCACAGGCGGCCGGGTCCCGGATCAGGAACCTGACCTACGACGGTGCCGCCCTCGACGACGCCCGGCAGTTCGTGCTCGCGGTGAACAACTACCGTGCCAACGGCGGCGGCGCGTTCCCGTACGTCGCCTCGGCCAAGGAGCTGTGGTCGGAGTCGACGGAGATCCGCACCCGGATCGCGGAGTGGGTGACCGCCAGGGGCGTCCTGGACCCGAGGGACTTCGCGTCGGCGGACTGGAAGCTGACCCGCGACGGCACGCCGGTGTTCTGACGGGTTGGAGGGCGCCGGTCCGAGGACCGGCGCCGTTCACTCAGTCGACGAGGGGGGTGAGCTGCCTCGGCCGCTGCCCGCTCTGCGTCGGAACCCTCTCTTCCGGCCGGTCCAGGCCGAAGCTGGTGAAGGCCGTGCGGGTGGGCAGCGGATAGGGATTCTTGCCGGTGAGGGAGTTGAGGATGGTGGCGCTGCGCCAGGCGGCGAGGCCGAGGTCGGGGGTGCCGACGCCGTGGGTGTGGAGTTCGGCGTTCTGCACATAGGCCGATCCGGTCACCGACGGGTCGAGGACCAGCCGGAACCGGTCGTCCACGCGCGGGCGTTCACTGCTGTCCCGGCGCAGGTAGGGGTCGAGTCCTGCGAGCAGCCGGCCGAGGGGGCGTTCCCGGTAGCCGGTGGCAAGGACCACGGCGTCGGTGGCGAGCCGGGAGCGGCTGCCCTGCTGGATGTGTTCCAGGTGGAGTTCGATCTTGGTGGTGGCGATGCGTCCGGCCGTACGGACCTGGACCCCGGGCGTGAGGACGGCGTCGGGCCAGCCGCCGTGCAGGGTGCGGCGGTAGAGCTCGTCGTGGATGGCGGCGATGGTGTCGGCGTCGATGCCCCGGTGCAGCCGCCACTGGGAGGCGACAAGGCCGTCGCGGACGGGCTCGGTGAGGGCGTGGAAGTAGCGGGTGTAGTCGGGCGTGAAGTGCTCCAGGCCGAGTTTGGAGTACTCCATGGGCGCGAAGGCCTCGCTGCGTCCGATCCAGTGCAGCTTCTCGCGGCCCGCCGGTCGGTGCCGCAGCAGGTCGAGGAAGACCTCGGCGCCGGACTGTCCGGAGCCGACGACGGTGACATGCTCGGCGGCGAGGAAGGCCTCGCGGTGGTCGAGGTAGTCGGCCGCGTGCACGACAGGCACACCGACCGATTCCACGAGGGGTTTGAGCGGGTCGGGCACATGGGGAACCGTGCCGACGCCGAGCACGACGTTCTTCGCGTACGTCCGGCCCAGGGCCTCGGCCTCACCCTCGGTGTCGAGCTGGGTGAAGTCGACCTCGAACAGGTCCCGTTCGGAGTTCCAGCGGACCGCGTCCACCTGGTGCGAGAAACGCAGCCCGGGCAGGCTCTCGGCGACCCAGCGGCAGTACGCGTCGTACTCGGCGCGCTGGATGTGGAAGCGCTCGGCGAAGTAGAAGGGGTAGAGCCGGTCGCGGGACTTGAGGTAGTTGAGGAAGGACCAGGGGCTGGCGGGGTCGGCGAGGGTCACCAGGTCGGCGAGGAACGGTACCTGGATGGTGGCGCCGTCGATCAGCAGCCCGGGGTGCCAGTCGAAGCCGGGGCGCTGCTCGTAGAAGACGGCGTCCAGTTCGGCGAGCGGGTGGGCGAGGGCGGCGAGGGAGAGGTTGAACGGTCCGACGCCGATGCCGACCAGGTCGCGGGGTGCTTCCGGCTCGAGATGTGGGGGGTTGGGCATCGAGCTCATTGGGGCGTCGTTCCTTCCACGAGTTTGAGGAGGACGGCCAGTTCGTCCGGCCGGGTGTGGGGGTTGAGGAGGGTGGCCTTGAGCCAGAGCCGGCCGTCGAGCCGGGCCCGGCCGAGGACGGCCCGGCCGTCGTGCAGCAGCCTGCGCCGTACGTCGGCGACGTCGTCGTCGGTGGCTCCGGCGGGGCGGAACAGCACCGTGCTGATGTTCGGCCGGTCGTAGAGCTCGAAACCGGGGTGCTCCCGGACCAGGACCGCGAACTCCCGTGCCCGTGCGCACACCTGGTCGACCAGGGTGCCGAGCCCGGAGCGGCCCAGGGTCCTGAGGGTGACCGCGATCTTGAGGACGTCGGGGCGCCGGGTGGTGCGCAGGGAGCGGCCGAGCAGGTTGGGGTAGCCGGCCTCGATGTCGTCGTCGGCGTTGAGGTAGTCGGCGTGGTGGTGGAGTACGCCGAGCTCGGCCGGGCGGGCGACCGCGAGGAGGCCGGCGGCGACCGGCTGCCAGCCGAGTTTGTGCAGGTCGAGGGTGACGGTGTGGGCGCGTTCCAGGCCGGCGAGTTTGTCCCGGTGCCGGTCGCTGAAGGCGAGGCCGCCTCCGTAGGCGGCGTCGATGTGCAGCCGGGCGCCATGGGCCGCGCACAGGCCCGCGATCTCGGGGAGCGGGTCGATGAGACCGGCGTCGGTGGTGCCGGCGGTCGCGGCCACGACGAACGGTTTCGGCAGGTGGGTGAGGGCGGCGTGGAGGGCGGCCGGGTCGAGGGTGCCGTTCGGCGCCGGGACCACGACCGGGTCGGGCAGGCCCAGCAGCCAGGCGGCGCGGGGCAGCGAGTGGTGGGCGTTGGCGCCGCAGACCAAGCGGACACCGCCGCCGAGGGCCTCGCGGGCGAGGAGGAGGGCGAGCTGGTTGGACTCGGTGCCGCCGGTGGTGACCACGGCGTCGGAGAGGCCGATGGCATGGGCGAGGGCGCGGGTGACCATGGCTTCCAGGGCGGAGGCGGCCGGCGCCTGGTCCCAGGAGTCCAGCGAGGGGTTGAGGGCGCTCGCGGCGAGGTCGGCGGCGGTGGCGACGGCGAGCGGCGGGCAGTGCAGATGCGCCGCGCACAGCGGGTCGGCGGGGTCGGCCGCGCCTGCCGCGAGGGCGGTCACCAAGGTGCGCAGGGCCTCGGGGTCGCCGTCGTCCGGGAGTACGTCCCCGACGGCGTCCGCGACCTGCTGGGCCACCGCCTCCGGTCCGCCGGCCGGCAGCGGGCCGCCGCGGGCCCGGCCGCCGTCGCGCAGCGCGTCGAGCACGGTGTCGAGCAGGGGCCGCAGGGCGTCGGGGCCCTGGGGTCCGGATGCGAGGGGCGGGGTGCTCATGGGATCTCCTCGGGGCGCCGGCCGAAAGGGGTTGTCCGCGGGGGGAGTTCCAGCTTGTACGGGATGGGGTCTGCGCGCCCCCGAAGCTCAACGATCGAGACCGCGAAGTGGGTACTGCCGTGCGGGGAAAACGTGTCGGGGGCGGTGGGCCGCGGGCGCGTCGGAGCAGGCGGTGGAAGGGCGTTGAGACCGGGGCTGACCGGGGTTAACGTCGGTCGGGTGGTTGACGCGTGGATGATCGACGTGCCCGGTGAGCGGGTGCTGGTGCGGGAGCCGCTGCCCTCGGACGAGGCGCCGCTGCTCGACCTGTTCGAGGCGTGCGAGGACTGGTTCGTGGCGGCGACGGGACTGCCGTCGGGGCCGGGCGATGTGCAGAGCCTGTTCTACGGGCTGCCCGAGGGCGCCGAACCGGACGACAAGGTACTGCTCGTTCTGGAGCGGGACGGGGTCGTCACGGGCCTGGTTGACGCGGTACGGAACCATCCGGTGCCCGGCGCGGTCGCGGTGGGCCTGTTCCTGCTGGCGCCCTGGGCGCGGGGCCGGGGCCTCGGGCGGGCGCTGGCCGAGTCGCTGCTCGCGCACGCCGAGGGCGTGTCCCTGGTGACGGCGAGCGTGCCGCCGGGCTGGCGGTCGGGAGAACGCTTCCTGCAGCGCCTGGGCTTCACGCTGGGTGCGGAGGCGCCCAGGGCGGCCGAGGTGGGCAACCGGCGTGCGGGGCCCCGGGAAAGGGGCCTGCGGAGGGCGGAACTGCGACTGGCGGCGGGTTGAAAGCTCTGGTCAGGGCTGGAAGTCGGCCGCGTGGTCCTCGGCCCACTGCTCGAAGGCGCGGGCCGGGCTGCCGGTGATCTCCTCGACCGTACCGGTGATCTCAGGAGCGACGCCGACGGTGTCCGCGAAGGTCTTCAGGAGGCCCTTGACCAGTTCCGGCGGTGTCTGCGGGAAGAGCAGTGGGGCCGCCTCCTCCGGCCCCATCTCGACAAAGGCCAGCTCCCGGCCGACGGCCCGCCCGATCGCGGCGATCTGGCCGGCGTTGGTGGTGGCGGCGGGGCCGGTGAGGCGGTGAACGGCGCCCTCGTGGCCGTCGTCCAGGAGGGCGCGTTCCGCGACGGCGGCGATGTCGTCCTCGTGGATGGGTGCTGTGACCATGTCGGCGAAGACGCCGCGGACGGTGTTGCCGGCGCGGATCTGGGGCGCCCACTGGAGGGCGTTGGTGGCGAACGCGTTGGGGCGCAGGAACGTCCAGGCGAGGCCGCTCTCTCGGATCTGCCGCTCGGCCGTGGCGTGCATGGCGTGGATCGGGTGGGTCTCGTCCGCGCCCTCCCGGATGATCCCGGAGGAGAGCAGGACGACCTGCCGCACCCCGGCCGCACGGGCCGCGTCCAGGAGCTCGGGCATGCGCCCGCCGGCTCCCTGGACGTAAAGGAAGACCTTGTCCGCCCCCTCGAACAGGGCGGCCTGGTCGTCCGGCCGGAACCTGACCACCTCGGCCTTGTCGGGCAGTCCGGCCCGCTCCGGGGCACGGGTGAGCGCCCGCACGGCCCGCCCGTCGGCGACGAGCCGTCCGACGAGGGCACGTCCGACGTTGCCGGTGGCACCGGTCACTACGATCACGGGACTCTCCTTGAGGCGCTGGCCGTTCTTGACGACCGAGCCTAGAAGCGGCGGCCGGTACGCGCATCGTCATCAGGGACCAGCCGCACTCGTGCCGCCCTACGTCGGCGGCCGTAGGACCTGTCTGACAATTCGCGTCGTCGCCCGAAGGGCGGCCGCGCGGCGTCAGGTGCGTGCTCTGGGTCCCCCCGGCCGGAGGCTGGGGGATGTCGGCCCCAGGCCCTCGTACTGGACGTACTCGGTTCTGGGGCCGGTGCGGCGAGAGTGCGTGCACGGCGTCGCGCGGCAGACGGGAATCGTCAGACAGGCCCTAGGCCTCGCGGACCCGCAACGCCCGTTCCAGGTCGTCGAGTTCGTCGGTCAGGCGGCGGCGCAGGGCCGTGACCGGGTCGGCGTCGCGCAGACAGGCGCGGCCCAGGGCGAGGTTCTCGGCGTCGACGGCGTGGGTGGGGAAGGCCTCGCGGCCGGCGACGGCGGCGATGGCGGGTCCGCGCCGGGCGGCGACGGCGGCCGCGTCCCGGTAGTAGCGAGGCACGTACTCCCGGACCAGGTCGGCCTGTTCGGGGTGCCAGAAGCCCTGGGCGGTGGCCGTGAACAGGTAGTTGGACAGGTCGTCGCCGGTGAACATCGCCTCCCAGGCCCTGCGCTTGGCCTCGGGGTCGGGCAGCGCGGCCCGGCAGCGGGCGGCGCCCTCCTGGCCGCTGGCGCTGGGGTCGCGGGCCAGCTCGGCGGCGATCTGCGCCTCGTCGGTGGCGCCGAGCACGGCGAGCCGGCTCAGGATGCGCCAGCGCAGTTCGGGGTCGAGCTCGGGGCCGCCCGGCACGGTGCCCTCGGCGAGCCAGGCGGCGATGGTGTCGGGGTGGGCGGCCGCCCGGATGAAGTGCCGTACGGCGATCAGGCGCAGGCCGGGATTGTCGCCGTCCTCGGTGCGCCGGATGAAGTCGCGGCACAGGGCGGAGACGGTGGCGAGGGCGGCCGGGCGGTCCTCCGGCCTGAGGTACCGGTCGACTACATGGACCGCGGTGAAGGCCAGCACGCCCTGGACGAGGGCGAGGTCGGTCTCGCGCGGGAGATGGACGCGGGCGGTCTCCAGGTAGTCGGCGGGCGGCAGTTCGCCGTCGCGGACCGCGTCCCGCAGGGCGTTCCAGACCACCGCGCGGGTGAGCGGGTCGGGCAGGCCCGACAGGTCGGCGCGGACGGTCCTGGCGGACTCGGCGTCGAAGCGGACCTTGGCGTAGGTCAGGTCGCCGTCGTTGAGCAGGAGCAGGGCGGGGCGCTTGCCGAGGACCTGCGGGGCGGTCTGCGGGATGTCGAGGTCGATGCGCTCGCGCAGGGTGAGCCGGCCCTCGTCGGTGAGGTCCCGGTCGTAGACGCCGACGCGGACGCGGTGGGGGCGGCCGCCGGTGCGCTCGACGGTCAGGGTACGGGTGCCGTCGGGGGCGGTGGCCAGGGCCGGGGTGAGGGTGTCGACGCCGGTGGTGCGCAGCCAGGCGTCGGCCCAGGCGTGCACATCGCGTTCGGTGGCGGCGGCGAGGGAGTCGATGAAGTCGGCGAGGGTGGCGTTGCCGAACCGGTGCCGCCGGAAGTGGATGTTGATGCCGGCGAGGAAGTCCTTCTCGCCCATCCAGGCGACCAGCTGGCGCAGCGCGGAGGCGCCCTTGGCGTAGGAGATGCCGTCGAAGTTGAGCAGGGCGGCGGCGGTGTCGTCGACGGCCTCGGGGGCGACCGGGTGGGTGGAGGGGCGCTGGTCGGCGTCGTAGCCCCAGGCCTTGCGGGCCACCCCGAAGTCGACCCAGGTGTCGGTGAAGCGGGTGGCCTCGGTGAGGGTCTGGTAGCCCATGTACTCGGCGAACGACTCGTTCAGCCAGATGTCGTCCCACCACTTCAGGGTGACGAGGTCGCCGAACCACATGTGGGCCATCTCGTGGGCGATGACCATCGCGCGGGTCTGCCGTTCGGTGTCGGTGACGGCGGAGCGGTAGACGAACTCGTCGCGGAAGGTGACCAGGCCGGGGTTCTCCATGGCACCGGCGTTGAACTCGGGGACGAACGCCTGGTCGTAGGAGTCGAAGGGGTAGGGCTCCTCGAACTTCTCGTGGTAGCGGTCGTAGCACGCGCGCGTGACGTCGAGGATCTCGTCGGCGTCGGCGTCGAGGTGCGACGCCAGCGAGCGGCGGCAGTGGATGCCGAAGGGCAGGCCGCGGTGTTCGGTGCGCACCGAGTGCCAGGGGCCGGCGGCGACGGCGACCAGGTAGGTGGAGATCAGCGGGGTGGCGGCGGCCCGCCAGCGGCCCTCGCCGAGGTGCTCGGTGACCCCGTTGGCAAGGACGGTCCAGCCTTCGGGAGCGGTGACGGACAGCTCGAAGACGGCCTTCAGGTCGGGCTGGTCGAAGGCGGCGAAGACGCGCTGCACATCGTCCAGGAAGAGCTGTGTGTAGACGTAGGTCTCGTCGTCCGTGGGGTCGGTGAAGCGGTGCATGCCCTCGCCGGTGCGGGAGTAGCGCATCGTGGCGTCGACGCGCAGCTCGTGCTCCCCGGCGGTGAGGTTCTTCAGGGGCAGCCGGTCCTGGTCCAGCGTCCCGGGGTCGAGTGGCTGTCCGTCGAGGCTGACGGCGCGCAGTTCGACGGGCTTCATCTCGACGAAGGTGTCGCCGTCGGATCGGGCCGTGAACCTGATCACGGTTCGGGAGTCGAAGGTCTCGTCCCCGGTGGTCAGGTCGAGGTCGATCGTGTAGCGGTGGACGTCGAGGAGCTCGGCGCGGCTCTGCGCTTCGTCGCGAGTCAGTACGGACATGCGGGCCATGCTGCCCGATGACACCGACAACGCACAGGGGCAGGAGTGGTACGCGGCTTATGTCCGGTCCGTAGTCGCGCGGCGGGACGATACGGCGCTGGTGGGCGAGGTGCGGCCGGCGGCCGGCCGTTCGTTGAGCACCCGATCGAGCGCCTCGTCACCGCTGGTGGCCCGGCGGCGCCGAGGCGCTCTACGGCACGTACGGCTGGGTCAGTGCGCGTCCGCCGCCCGGCCTCCGACGGTGTCCTCGGCGATGGATTCGTGGTGTCGGATCACCTCGGCGATGATGAAGTTCAGGAACTTCTCGGCGAAGGCGGGGTCGAGCTTGGCGTTCTCGGCGAGGGCGCGGAGCCGGGCGATCTGGCGGCCCTCGCGGGCCGGGTCGGCCGGGGGCAGCCGGTGGACCGCCTTGAGACGGCCGACCTGCTGGGTGGCCTTGAAGCGTTCGGCGAGCATGTGGACGACGGCCGCGTCGATGTTGTCGATGCTGTCGCGCAGCCGGCCGAGCTCGGCACGGACGGCGGGATCGACGTCACCGGTACCGGTGTTGCTGGTGGTCATGGGCGTCAACCCTAAGGGGACGACCGCGTGATCACTAAGGGTCTTCGTCAAGGCCGCCTTCGGTCAGGCCGTCGTCGCTCAGGCCGCCTTCGCTCAGGCCGTCGTCGTCTAGGCCGTCGTTCCAGTCGTCGGGGACGGCGCGGCTCTGCTGGGCGCGGAAGCGTACGGGGGCCATGCCGACGCGGCGGGTGAACAGGCGGGAGAAGTAGGCGGGGTCGTCGTAGCCGACGCGGCGGGCGACGGCGGCGACGGACAGTTCGGTGGTGGCGAGGAGTTCCTGGGCGCGGCCGAGCCGGATGCCGATCAGATAGTCCTTGGGGCTGCACCCGGCGATCCGGCGGACGGCGGTACGCAGCTCGGCCGGGGTCATGCCGTGCCGGGCCGCGTGGTCGGCGACGGTCATGCCGGTGCAGGCGTCCCGGGCGAGCGCCTGCAGCACCGGGTCCCCGTCGGGCGCGAGGTCGGCGCGCGCCCGACGCAGGGCGACAAGGAGCTCGTGCACGGCGGCGCCGGTCTCGACCTCCAGAAGGGGGTTTCCGTGGCGGGCGGCCCGGGCGATACGGGCGATGACGTCCCGGGGTCCGGCGGCGTCCGCGAGGGGCACCACGGGCCGCTCGGGCTCGATGTAGCCGAGTTCCGTGTAGGTCGCGGTGTCGGGCCCGGTGAAGGTAACGAAGCCCTCGTCCCAGCCGCTGTCCGGGTCGGGCCCGTAGTGGTGCGGAACGCCCGGCGTCAGCCACACCAGCGCGGGCGCGGTGACGGTCGTACGGCGCCCGTCGGGCGTGCGGTACCAGCCCCGGCCCGAGCTGATCACCACGGCGACGTGCCCGTCGAGGACGCGCGGGCCGACGGCGGGCACCGCGCCGTACTGGAGGCCGACGCCCTGGCAGACCAGGCCGAGGCGGTGATGGACGGCGCCCGGTGTGAAGAACCGCATCCAGGTGTGGAAGATCGGCGCTCCGCCCGGCACTGCGCGCCCCCTCATCGGCGTCTCTTCCGTCCAAGTGCTGCCGATCTTTGTCCATGGTCTAGGCGCCCGCCAGGGGGCCAAGGTGAGCCTATGAGCGACTTCACGGTGGGCGAAACGGATTTCCTTCTGGACGGCCGGCCGGTGCGGCTGCTGTCCGGCGCGCTGCACTACTTCCGGGTGCACGAGGAGCAGTGGGGCCACAGGCTGGCGCTGCTGCGCGCGATGGGGCTGAACTGCGTGGAGACGTACGTCCCGTGGAACCTGCACGAGCCGCGCCGCGGCTCCTTCCGGGACGTCCCGGCCCTCGGCCGCTTCCTGGACGCGGCGCGGGAGGCGGGCCTGTGGGCGATCGTGCGCCCGGGGCCGTACATCTGCGCGGAGTGGGAGAACGGCGGTCTGCCGCACTGGGTGACGGGCGAGCTGGGCGCACGGGCACGCACGCGTGACGAGCGTTTCCTCCAGTACGTGAACAGCTGGTTCCACCAGCTGCTGTCCGAGGTCGTGCCCCGGCAGCTGGACCGGGGCGGCCCGGTGATCATGGTCCAGGTCGAGAACGAGTACGGCAGCTACGGCTCCGACGCCGACTACCTGACCCACCTCACCGGCCTGCTGCGCGCCGAGGGCGTCACGGTGCCGCTGGTCACCTCGGACGGCCCCGAGGACCACATGCTCACCGGCGGCTCGGTCCCCGGGCTGCTCGCGACGGTCAACTTCGGCTCCCACGCGCGCGTGGCCTTCGAGACCCTGCGCCGGCACCAGCCGCGGGGCCCGCTGATGTGCATGGAGTTCTGGTGCGGCTGGTTCGACCACTGGGGCGGCGAGCACGTCGTACGGGACGCCGAGGACGCGGCGGTGGCGCTGCGCGAGATCCTCGACTGCGGGGCCTCAGTGAACGTCTACATGGCGCACGGGGGCACCAACTTCGCCGGCTGGGCGGGCGCCAACCGGCCCGGCGGCGAGCTGCACGAGGGCCCGCTGGAGGCGGATGTGACGTCGTACGACTACGACGCGCCGATCGACGAGTACGGCCGCCCCACGGAGAAGTTCTGGCGCTTCCGGGAGGTGCTGGTCGAGTACCATGCCGAGCCCCTGCCCGAACCGCCGCCCGCGCCGGCCGTGTTGGCCTCGGCGACGGACGTGCGGGTCACCGGCTGGGCGCCCCTGGCCGGCGTCCTGGATGCGCTCGGCGGCCCGGAACGCGTCCACGCCGTCCCGCCCACCTTCGAGGAGCTGGGCATCGGCCGGGGCCTGGTCCGCTACGAGGCGGACGTACCGGGACCACGCGGGCCGTATCCGCTCACCGCGCGGGGGCTGCGCGATCTGGCGGTCGTGTACGTCGACGGGGAGCGGGCCGGCGTGCTCACCGAGGAGGAGCCCCAGCTCAGGAAACCGGTCGCCGGCCCCGCGCGCGTGGAGCTCTGGGTGGAGTCCCTGGGGCGCGTCAACTACGGCCCCCGCTCCGGCGAGACGAAGGGCATCACCGGCGGCCTCCTGCACGAACGCCAGTTCCTGCACGGGGTACGCGCGCGTGGGCTCGATCTGGACGCGTTCGAGGGGGGTGTGGCGGCGGTCCCGTTCGGCTCTCCACCGGAGGACGGCGCACCGGGGCTCTACCGGGGGACGGTGACGGTTCACGGTGCTGGGGACGCGCGCGTGGAACTCCCCGGCTGGACGCGGGGTTTCGTCTGGGTCAACGGCTTCAACGTGGGCCGCTACTGGTCGGCGGGACCGCAGGAGTCGCTGTACGTACCCGCGCCGGTCCTGAGGGAGGGCGAGAACGAGGTATGGGTCCTGGAGCTCGAGGACACTGATCAAGGAACGGTCCGGATGGCGCCCCTCTAGGGACGCGGGACCGTATCCGCATACAGTGGAAAAAAGCTCCGGCGGCGTCTGTGGGGGTAAGGACGTGGCGAACGGCGGCCCGGTGGAACACGGCTACCCGCACCTGGACACGGTGCGGGCCGCCATCACGGCGTTGTACCGGCGCCTGTCGTACGACACCGTCCAGACCTTCGCCACCAGCGTGCTCCCCGCCGACGTCGCGTTCTGCGACACCGACGACCTCCACCTCGGCGCCCAGCGGGTCGCCCACGAGATCGTCCGGCACTTCCGGCTGCCGGACGCCCGGATGATCGTCGGCTTCCGGGAGATGACCCACGCGGCGAACGTCGAACTCACCGCGGGCCCCGAGTACTTCGTCGAGCTGAACGACCGTTTCCGCACCCACCGCAGGGACATCGGCGCGGCCCTCGCCCACGAGGTGATGCACGTCTATCTGCACCGGCTGGACCTGTCCTTCCCGAGCATCCCGGAGAACGAGATCCTCACGGACACGGCCACCACCTACCTGGGCGCGGGCTGGCTGCTGCTCGACGCGTACCGGGAGCACGGTGAGGCGTCCCAGAAGCTGGGCTATCTCACCCCGGAGGAGTTCGGCTACGTCCTGGCCAAGCGGTCCCTCGTCTTCCACGAGGACCCGTCCGTGTGGTTCACCAGCCCGCAGGCCTACACGGCGTACGAGAAGGGCAGGGCCCGGGCCCGCCAGGACGAGGAGCAGCCGCCGCTGACCGCGGCGGGCTGGGCGGGCCGCCGCCGCTACGCCCGGGACCGCCGCCACGCCCCTGCGGCCCCAGCCCCGCAGTCCGCCGCGCCCTACACCTTCACCCCCGACGGCGGCGGCCGGCTGCGGGTCTCGTTCCCGTGCCCGACCTGCCACCAGCGGATCAGGGTGCCCGTGCGGGGCCGGGTACGGGCCCGGTGCTCGCTGTGCCGGACGGTGCTGGAGTGCGACACCTGAGCGGGGCCGCCGGTCACGCCCCGTACACCGCCCCCGGCGCCGCCGCCTCGGCAAGCAGTTTCAGTGCCGTCTCCCCCGCCTCGGCCGGGGTCCGGCGGGCGCCCCTGTCGGCGGTCGGCCCCGCTCGCCAGCCCTCCATGACGGTGATCCGGCCGCCCTCGGTCTCGAACACCCGCCCGGTGACTCCGGCGCTCGCGGCGGAACCCAGCCAGACAACGAGCGGGGAGACGTTCTCCGGGGCCATGGCGTCGAAACCGGAGCCGGGGGCGGCCATGGTCTCGGCGAAGGTGCGCTCGGTCATCCGGGTGCGGGCGGCCGGGGCGACGGCGTTGACCTGGACGCCGTAGCGGGCCAGTTCGGCGGCCGCGACCAGGGTGAGGCCGAGGATGCCGGCCTTGGCGGCGCTGTAGTTGCCCTGCCCGACCGAGCCCAGCAGGCCGGCTCCGCTGCTGGTGTTCACGATCCGGGCCACCGGGGTGCGGCCCGCCTTGGCCTCGGCCCGCCAGTGCGCGGCCGCGTGCCGCAGCGGCAGGAAGTGACCCTTGAGGTGGACCCGCATGACCGCGTCCCAGTCGTCCTCGCCGAGGTTGACGAGCATGCGGTCGCGCAGGAACCCGGCGTTGTTCACGAGGGTGTCGAGCCGGCCGTAGGTCTCGACGGCCTTTCCGATCAATGAGGCGGCCCCGTCGGTGGTCGCGATGTCACCGCCGTGTGCGACCGCCTCGCCGCCGGCCGCGCGGATCTCGTCCACGACGGCCCCTGCGGGACTGTCCGGCCCCGGCACGCCGTCGAGGGCGACTCCGAGGTCGTTGACGACGACCCGGGCGCCCTCGGCGGCGAAGGCCAGCGCGTGGGCCCGGCCGAGCCCGCGCCCGGCGCCGGTGACGACCACCACCCGGCCCGCGCAGATTCCGCTCATCTCAGTCCTCCTTGTCGGACGGCTTGTTGGCGGTCGCGGCATCGAGAAAGGGCGGCCGCTCCCCACCGCCGTGCACGAGCAGGCTCGCCCCGCTGATGTAGGCGGCCGCGTCGGAGGCGAGGAAGACGGCGGCGGCGGCGATGTCGGACGGGGCGGCGAGGCGGCCGAGCGGGACGGTGCGGGAGACGGCGTCGATGCCGTCCTGGCCGCCGTAGTGGAGGTGGGCCAGCTCGGTGCGGACCATGCCGACGACCAGTGTGTTGACCCGGACCTCCGGTGCCCACTCCACCGCCATGGACCGGGCGAGGTTCTCCAGTCCTGCCTTGGCCGCGCCGTAGGCGGCCGAGCCAGGCGAGGGGCGGCCGCCGCTGACACTGCCGATCATCACCACCGCTCCGCGGGCCTGCCGCAGGTGCTCGTACGCGGCGAGGGATGCGGTCAGCGGGGTGAGGAGGTTCAGCTCGATCAACCGGGCGTGCCGCTCGGCGTCCGCTTCGGCGAGCCGCCGGTAGGGGGTGCCACCCGCGTTGTTGACGAGCACGTCGACCCGGGGCAGGGCGTCGAAGTAGGCGCGCACGGCGGGTTGGTCGCGCAGGTCGAGGGGGGTGAATTCGACGCCGTCGAGGGGTTGTTCGGGCGGCCGGCGGGCACAGGTCAGCACATGGGCGCCGGCCTCGGCGAAGGCCCGGGCGATCCCGGCGCCCACGCCCCTGGTCCCGCCGGTGACGACGACGGTCCGGCCGTGCAGCGAGTCGTCCACAGGGCCTCGTTCCGGGTTTTCCACAGGGCCTCCCGCTTGCTGGCAGCGGCTGCTAGCTTCGAAGCCTCACACCTAACAAATGTTTGGTGGAAAGGTAGCTGAGTGCGAAGGTAGCTGATGCGTCCATGGGTGTCTCCACCTCGTGTCCGGAAAAGGGCATCGCGCTTGTCACGGTCGACCACCCGCCGGTGAACGCGCTGCCGGTGCGCGGCTGGTTCGCGCTGGCGGAGGCGGTGCGCGCGGCGGGCCGCGACCCCGAGACCCGGTGCGTGGTACTGACCGCGCAGGGCCGCGGTTTCAACGCGGGCGTGGACATCAAGGAGATACAGACGGACGGGAACGAGGCGCTGCTCGGCGCCAACCGGGGCTGCGCGGAGGCCTTCGCGGCGGTGTACGAGTGCGAGACCCCGGTGGTGGCGGCGGTGCACGGCTTCTGTCTGGGCGGCGGCATAGGCCTGGTGGGCAACGCGGACGCGATCGTGGCGAGCGAGGACGCCGTCTTCGGGCTGCCCGAGCTGGACCGGGGCGCCCTGGGCGCGGCCACGCATCTGGCCCGGCTGGTCCCGCCGCATCTGATGCGGACGCTGTACTACACCTCGCGCACGGCGACCGCGGCCCAGCTGCACGCGCACGGCTCGGTGTGGCGGGTCGTGCCGCGAGAGGAACTGTTCTCCGCGGCGCTGGAGCTGGCGCGGGAGATAGCCGCCAAGGACGGCCGGCTGCTGCGCCTGGCCAAGGGCGCCATCAACGCCATCGACCCCGTCGACGTGCGGCGCAGCTACCGCCTGGAACAGGGCTTCACCTTCGAGGCCGCCCTCAGCGGGGTGGCCGACCGGGTCCGTGACACCTTCGGGAAGGAGGGTGCGGGGAGTGACTGACAAGACGATGACCGCCGACGAGGCCGTCGCCCGGCTGACGGGCGGCATGACCCTCGGCATCGGCGGCTGGGGTTCCCGACGCAAGCCGATGTCCCTGGTCAGAGCGCTGCTCCGGTCCGGCATCGACGACCTCACCCTGGTCTCGTACGGCGGCCCGGACGTCGGGATGCTGGTCGCGGCCGGCCGGGTGCGCAAACTGGTGACGGCCTTCGTCACCCTCGACTCCGTCCCGCTGGAACCGCACTACCGGGCGGCGCGGGAGCGCGGGGCGTTCGACCTGATGGAGGTCGACGAGGGCATGTTCATGTGGGGCCTGCACGCGGCCGCCAACCGGCTGCCCTTCCTGCCGGTGCGCGCGGGGCTCGGCTCGGACGTCATGCGGGTCAACCCCGGCCTGCGGACGGTGACTTCGCCGTACGACGGCGGGGAGACGTTCGTGGCGATGCCCGCCCTGCGCCTGGACGCGGCGCTGGTCCATGTCAACCGCGCCGACCGGCTGGGCAACGGGCAGTATCTGGGCCCGGACCCCTACTTCGACGACCTGTTCTGCGAGGCGGCGGACACGGCCTATGTCTCCTGCGAACAGATCGTGGACACGGCCGAGTTGACGAAGGCGGCGGCCGCGCAGTCGTTGCTGGTCAAGCGGCTGAACGTGACGGGGGTCGTGGAGGCACCGGGCGGTGCGCACTTCACCTCCTGCGCCCCCGGCTACGGGCGGGACGAGGACTTCCAGCGGCTGTACGCGACAACCCCGTGGGCGGAGTTCTCCGGGCGGTTCCTGGCCGGGGACGAGCAGGCCTACCGCTCGGCGGTGCGGAACTGGCAGAAGGAGCGGGGCTGATGGAGGTACTGCGCGCCGACTACTGCGTCGTCGCCTGCGCCGAGGCCTGGCGCGGCTCCGGTGAGATCCTGGCGAGCCCGATGGGCCTGATCCCCTCCCTGGGCGCCCGGCTGGCCCGGCTCACCTTCGCGCCGGACCTGCTGCTGACCGACGGCGAGGCCCTGCTGGTCCGCCCGGACGGCACACCCGAGGGCTGGCTGCCGTACCGGCAGCACCTCACCCTGGTGGCCGGTGGCCGCCGGCATGTGATGATGGGCGCGAGCCAGCTCGACCGGTACGGCAACCAGAACATCTCGGCCATCGGCGACTGGTCCCGGCCCCGCCGCCAGCTGCTCGGTGTGCGCGGCGCATCCCTCAACACGCTGAACAACCCCACGAGTTACTGGGTCCCGAAGCACTCCCGGCGGGTGTTCGTGGCGAAGGTCGACATGGTGTGCGGGGTGGGATACGACCGGGTGGCCGAGCAGCCCGGCATCGGCCGCTTCCACCGCGTCCCGAGGGTCGTCAGCGACCTGGGCGTCTTCGACTTCGAGACACCGGACCGCTCGATGCGGCTGGCCGCGCTGCATCCGGGGGTGAGTGTCGGCCAGGTGCGGGAGGCCACCGGCTTCGAGCTCGCCGTCCCGGACGAGGTGCCGTACACCCGAGAACCCACCGCGGAGGAGCTGCGGCTGATCCGCGAGGTGCTGGATCCGGGCGGCGCGCGGACGAAGGAGGTCGCGGGCTGATGGAGACCGCGCTCACCCGGCTGGTCGGGATCCGGTACCCGATCGTGCAGACGGGGATGGGCTGGGTGGCGGGCCCCCGTCTGGTCTCCGCGACGGCCAATGCCGGGGCCCTCGGCATCCTGGCCTCCGCGACGATGACCCTCGACCAGCTGCGTACCGCGATAGCCGAGGTGCGGTGCCGCACGGACGCCCCGTTCGGGGTGAACCTGCGGGCGGACGCGGCCGACGCCGGCGACCGGGTCCGGCTGATCGTCGACGGGGGTGTGCGGGTGGCGTCCTTCGCGCTCGCCCCCTCCCCCGAGCTGATCGCCGAGCTGAGGGAGGCGGGTGTGGTGGTGATGCCCTCCGTCGGGGCGCGGCGGCACGCCGAGAAGGTCGCGGCGTGGGGCGCGGACGCGGTGATCGTGCAGGGCGGTGAGGGCGGCGGGCACACCGGCGAGGTGGCGACGAGCGTGCTGCTGCCGCAGGTGGTGGACGCGGTGCGGATACCGGTGGTGGCCGCCGGGGGTTTCTTCGACGGGCGTGGACTGGTGGCGGCGCTGGCGTACGGGGCGGCGGGGGTCGCGATGGGGACGCGTTTCCTGCTCACCTCGGACTCGACGGTGCCGGACGCGGTGAAGGCGAGGTATCTGGCGGCGACGGTCAAGGACGTCACGGTGACCAGGGCGGTGGACGGCCTGCCGCACCGGATGCTGCGGACCCCTCTGGTCGACTCCCTGGAGAACACCGGACGGACGCGGCGGCTGCTGCGGGCGCTGCGCCACGCGGCCGCCTTCCGCAGACTCTCCGGCCTCAGCTGGCCGCAGATGGCCCGCGACGGCCTCGCCCTCCGGCACGGCAAGGACCTGTCCTGGAGCCAGCTGCTGCTCGCCGCCAACACCCCGATGCTTCTCAGGTCGGCGATGGTGGAGGGCCGTACGGACCTCGGGGTGATGGCGTCCGGGCAGGTCGCCGGAGTCATCGACGACCTGCCGTCGTGCGCGGAGCTGGTGGAGAGGGTGATGACCGAGGCCGGGGAAATCATCGGCGCGCTGCCGGGGGCGGGTGCTTCAATGCGCGGATGACGGAGATGATCGACAGACCCTGGGGCATCAGTGTGTTCGGCGCGGGCACCGTGCGGAGCGAACCCCAGGTGGCCCGGGTGAAACTGACCGTGGACGTGTTGGAAACCGCGCCGGACGCGGCGTTCCAGGAGGCGGGTGCGGCGGTGGCGCGGCTGCGCGAGGTGCTGCGCGGGCACGGGATAGCGGATGCCGCGGTCTCGGGTTCCCGGCTCAAGCTCAGCTCGGAGTACGACGGTTACGGCGGCGACCGGAAGTTTCTCGGTTACCGCTGCCAGGCCTCGTACTCCATCGAGACCGAGGCGCTCGACGCCCTGCAGCAGCTGATCGTGGACGCGGTCACGGCGGGTGCGCACCGGGTCGACCATGTGGAGTTCGATGTGCGCGACAAGCCCGCCCTGCGGGACGAGGCGCGCCGTAGGGCGGTCGCGGCGGCCCGCCGCAAGGCCGAGGTGTACACGGAGGCCGCGGGCGTGCCACTCGGCACGGTACTGCACATCAAGGACGTGGACGCCGAGTCGCTGGGGCACGGCCGGTACCAGGGCCACGGCGGCGGGGGCGGCAGTTCGGCCGGCGATCTGGCGCCGGGCATGGTGGAGGTGTCGGCGGGCGTACTGCTGGGCTTCTCCCTCGGCCGCTGACGTACCGCCACGGAGCCTGACGGGCCGGTGCGTTCGGCCCGTCAGAGCCTTTCGATGATCGTCACGTTCGCCTGTCCGCCGCCCTCGCACATGGTCTGGAGCCCGAAACGGCCGCCGGTGCGCTCCAGTTCGTGCAGGAGGGTCGTCATCAGCCTGACGCCGGTGGCGCCGAGGGGGTGGCCGAGGGCGATCGCTCCGCCGTTGACGTTGACCTTGGCGGGGTCGGCGCCGGTCTCCTTGAGCCAGGCGACGACGACCGGGGCGAAGGCTTCGTTGATCTCCACGAGGTCGATGGCGTCGATGGTGAGGCCGGTTTTCTTCAGAGCGTGCGCGGTGGCCGGGATCGGGGCGGAGAGCATCCGGATGGGGTCCTCGCCGCGGACGGAGAGGTGGTGGACGCGGGCGCGAGGGCGCAGTCCGTGTTCGCGGACCGCTCGTTCGGAGGCGAGCAGCATCGCGGCGGCGCCGTCGGAGACCTGGGAGGAGCAAGCCGCGGTGATGGTGCCGCCGTCGACGATCGGCTTGAGGGCGGCCATCTTCTCCGGGGAGGTGTCCCGGCGCGGCCCCTCGTCCACGGCGACCGGGCCGTAGGGCACGATCTCGCGCTCGAAGCGACCCTCGTCGATGGCGCGCAGCGCCCTGCGGTGGGAGTTCAGGGCGAACTCCTCCTGGTCCTGACGGCTGATACCCCACTTGGCGGCGATCATCTCGGCGCCGGCGAACTGGTTGACGGGCTGTCGGCCGTACCGGGCACGCCAGCCCTCGCTGCCCAGGAAGGGACCCTCGGTCAGCCCCAGCGGCTCGGCGGCCTGCCGGGAGGCGAAGGCGATCGGGATCTGGGACATGTTCTGGACGCCGCCGGCGACCACCAGGTCCTGGGTGCCGGAGAGGACGGCCTGGGCGGCGAAGTGCACGGCCTGCTGCGAGGAGCCGCACTGCCGGTCGACGGTCACGCCCGGCACCTCCTCGGGCAGCCCGGCCGCCAGCCAGGCGGTCCGGGCGATGTCGCCGGCCTGCGGTCCGACCGTGTCGAGGCAGCCGAAGACGACGTCCTCGACGGCCGCCGGGTCGATACCCGACCGCTGGACCAGGGCGGTCAGCACACGGGCGCCCAGATCGGCCGGGTGGACCCCGCTCAGTCCGCCCCCGCGCCGCCCGACGGGCGTACGCACCGCTTCGACTATGTAGGCCTCGGCCATGTCAGGAACTCCCTCGTCGGAAAGGGGTTTTCAGCGAATGGGTGAGCTGTTCACGGACCGCGATCCCGTCCAGCACCATCGACAGGTACTGCCGGGCGATCTCCTCCGGGCTGTGCTGTCCGCCGGGCCGGTACCAGGAGGCGGCGACCCACACGGTGTCGCGCACGAACCGGTAGGTGAGGCGGACGTCGAGGTCGGCGCGGAAGACGCGCGCGGCGACCCCGCGCTCCAGGGTGGCCAGCCACGCCTTCTCGAACTTGCGCTGCGACTCGGCGAGAAAGGCGAACCGCTCCTGCGCGACCAGTTGCCTGCTCTCCTTCTGGTAGATCGCGACGGCGGCGCGGTGCCGGTCGATCTCCCGGAAGGACTCGGTGACCAGGGCTTCGAGGGTCTCGCGGGGACCGAGTCCGGCGTCCAGGACGGTGTCGTAGCCGTCCCAGAGCTCGTCGAGGAAGGTCCGAAGGATCTCCTCCAGCATCGATTCCTTGGAGTCGAAGTGGTAGTAGAGGCTGCCCGCGAGCATGCCCGCGTGGTCCGCGATCTTGCGTACGGTGGTGGCGTTGTAGCCCTGCTCGGCGAAGACCTCGGCGGCGGTTTCGAGGAGTTCGCGGCGCCGGGCGGGGGCGGCGGTCACCTGGGGCTTCTTCTTGGTCGGCACGGGTCCATTGTGAGCACTCCGGTGGTCAGGGATGCTGACTGCTGACGGAGACGACCTCCCCGGTGAGGTACGAGGAGTAGCCGGACGCCAGGAAGACGATGGCGTTGGCCACCTCCCAGGGCTCGGCGTACCGCCCGAAGGCCTCGCGCGCGGTCAGCTCCTCCAGCAGCTCGGCGGAGGTCACCTTCACCAGGTGCGGATGCATGGCGAGGCTCGGCGCCACGGCGTTGACCCGCACCCCGTACTCGGCGGCCTCGATCGCCGCGCACCGGGTCAGCGCCATCACCCCGGCCTTGGCGGCGGCGTAGTGCGCCTGTCCGGCCTGGGCGCGCCAGCCGACGACGGAGGAGTTGTTGACGATGACCCCGCCCCGTCCGCTCTCCCGGAAGAGCCGCAGGGCGGCGCGCACGCACCGGAAGGTGCCGTTGAGAGTGACGTCCAGGACGCGCGCCCACTGCTCGTCGGTCATGTCGACGAGCGTCGAAGTCCCGCCCAGTCCCGCGTTGTTGACGACGATGTCCAGCCGCCCGTGCTCGCTGAGGGCGGTGTCGAACAGCGCCCGCACCTGCCCCTCGTCGGTCACGTCGCAGGGCACCGCGGTCACGGCCCCCGGATGCCGGCCGGCCAGCTCGGCCTCGTACTCCTTCAGCCGCCGCGCATGCGTGTCGCTGATCAGCACGCGCGCGCCCTCCTCCAGGAAGCGGCGCGCGGTGGCGCCGCCAATGCCCGCCCCGGCCGCGGCGGTGACGACGGCGGTGCGTCCCTCAAGGAGCCCGTGCCCGGGCACGTACTCCGGACTCTCGACGCCTGTCATAGGCCCACGCTAACCTACCAAACACTTGTTAGGGAAGGACGGTGACGACGGCCGTGGACCTGACCCACACCCCGGCGGACGAGGATTTCCGCGCCGAGGCCCGCGCCTGGCTGGCGGAGCACGTACCGGACCCCCCGCTTCCCTCCCTGGAGACCGCGGAGGGCTTCGCGGCGCACCGCGCATGGGAGGCCGAACTGGCCGCGGATCGCTGGTCGGTGGTCTCCTGGCCGGAGCGGTACGGCGGCCGGGACGCGGGACTGATCCGCTGGCTGGTCTTCGAGGAGGAGTACCACGCGGCGGGCGCGCCGGGCCGGGTCGGCCAGAACGGCATCAGCCTGCTCGCGCCGACCCTCTTCGACCACGGCACGGAGGAGCAACGCGCGCGTGTGCTGCCGCCGATGGCCACCGGCGAGGTGGTCTGGGCGCAGGCGTGGTCCGAGCCCGGGGCCGGTTCCGATCTGGCCTCCCTGACCTCCAGGGCGGTGCGGACGGACGGCGGCTGGCTGATCGGCGGCCAGAAGACCTGGTCGTCCCGGGCCGCGTTCGCCGACCGCGCGTTCGGCCTGTTCCGCAGCGACCCGGACGCACCCAAGCCGCATCAGGGGCTCACCTATCTGATGTTCGACCTGCGTGCGCCCGGGGTCACGGTCCGCCCGATCGGCCGCCTCGACGGAAAGCCGGCGTTCGCGGAGGTGTTCCTGGACGAGGTGTTCGTGCCCGACGAGGACGTGATCGGTGAGCCGGGCCAGGGCTGGTGGACAGCGATGTCGACCACGGGCAACGAGCGGGGACTGACGCTGCGGTCGCCGGGCCGGTTCCTGGCCGCCGCCGGCCGGCTGGCGGACCTCTGGCGGGACCAGGGCGCCCCGGAGTCCATGGCGGGCCGGGTCGCCGACGCCGTCATAGGCGCCCGCGCCTACCAGCTCTTCACGTACGCGGCCGCCTCCCGCTCCCTGGACGGCGAGTCGCTCGGCCCCGAGTCCAGCCTGAACAAGGTGTTCTGGTCCGAGCTGGACCTGGCACTGCACGAGACGGCACTCGATCTGCTGGGCCTGGACGGCGAGTCGGCGGACACGGCATGGTCCGAGGGGTACGTCTTCTCGCTCGCCGGTCCCATCTACGCGGGCACCAACGAGATCCAGCGCGACATCATCGCCGAGCGCCTGCTCGGCCTGCCGAAGGGACGACGCTGATATGCGTTTCCTCCTCGACACCGAGCAGCTCGACTTCGCGGACTCGCTGCGGGCGCTGCTGACGGCGGCGGACACGCCGACGGTGATACGGGAGTGGAGCCGCGGCGAGCATGCGAGTGGGCGGGCGTTGTGGGGGCGTATCGGCGCGGCGGGGGTGTTCGGTCTTGCGGTGCCCGAGGAGTACGGAGGGGAGGGGCGGCGGGCTGTGGAACTCGCGCTCGCCTTTGTGGAGTTGGGGCGGTATGCGGTGCCCGGTCCGTTGGTGGAGACGGTGGTGGCGGCGGTGCTGCTCGGTGAGCGTGCCGACCTCGCGAAGCGGTTTCTGCCGGGGATCGCGTCGGGACAGACCCTGGCGACGGTGACGGTCGCCGAGCACGGGTACGGATACGCGCTGGACGGAGACGCGGCGGATGTACGGCTCGCCGCGACGCCGGAGGGTTTGCGGTTGTCTCCGGGTGCCGGCGCGGTACGGCGGTCGATGGACCCCGCGCGCCGGCTGACACCGCTCGCGCCGGTCGGTGAGTTGATCAGCGCGGAGCCGGCGTGGGCGGATGCGCTGACCTGGGCTCGGCTGGCGGTGGCCGCGCAGGCGCTGGGGGTGGGGCTTGCGTTGCTCGACAGAACGGTGGCCTATGCCAAGCAGCGGAGTCAGTTCGGTGTGCCCATCGGCTCGTTCCAGGCGGTGAAGCACCGGCTGGCCGATGTGAAGATCGCGCTGGAGTTCGCCCGGCCGGTGGTCTTCGGGGCGGCGGTGACGACGAGTCCGTCGGATGTGGCCGCGGCGAAGCTCGCCGCGTGCGAGGCCGCGTACCTCAGCGCACGGGCCGCGCTCCAGTTGCACGGGGCGATTGGTTATACGGCGGAGTACGACTTGTCGCTCTGGTTGGCCAAGGCACGGGCGTTGAGGGGCGCCTGGGGGACGCCGGAGGAGTGCAGAAACTCGGTTCTCCATGGTCGTACGTGAACTGCGGGCCGGTGGGGGCTCGTCGCGCAGTTCCCCGCGCCCCTTTCGGGGCGCTGTACCTCGGGGCGACTAGTGGTGATCCCCGCTCGTGACTTCCCGGTACTCCTCCTGCGTCGGCTTCGGGATGTGCGTGTCGGGGCCGAACATCGCCTTGGCCAGGCCTGCCCGGAGCCGCTGGGAGCCCGTGGCCTTCCGGCGTACCCCGTTCGCGTCCTCCAGTACGCCGAGTTCGTACGGCGGGTTCTGTTCGTGCTGGGTGAGGACGAACAGGCCCTCCTGGGTGAGGGGTTCGTGGACCTCGATGTACTCGCCGTGCGGAAGCATCTTGATGAGGCCGGTCTCCCTGCCGTGCAGCACCTTGTCGCGGTCGCGGCGCTGCAGGCCCAGGCAGATCCGCTTGGTGGTGATGAAAGCGAGGACGGGGACGACGAAGACGGAGATCCGCGCGAACCAGGTGATCGAGTTGATGGAGAGATGGAGATGGGTGGCGACGATGTCGTTGCCGCCACCGATCAGCAGTACGAAGTAGACGCTGAGCCAGGCCACGCCGAGGCCGGTACGGACGGGGACGTTGCGCGGCCGGTCGAGGATGTGGTGCTCGCGCTTGTCGCCGGTGATCCACGCCTCGATGAACGGATAGACGCCGATGGCCAGCAGGAAGAGCGGGAAGAGCGAGAAGGGGATGAAGACACCCAGGTTCAGGGTGTGACCCCAGGCGTTGATCTCCCAGCCGGGCATCACCCGGATCAGCCCCTCGGAGAAGCCGAGATACCAGTCGGGCTGTGCGCCGGTGGTCACCAGGTCCGGGCGGTAGGGGCCGAAGGCCCACACCGGGTTGACGGTGGCGATACCGCCGATGATCGCCAGGATGCCGAAGGTGAGGAAGAAGAAGCCGCCGGCCTTGGCCATGTAGACGGGCAGGAAGGGCATGCCGATGACGCTCTTCTGGTCGCGTCCGGGCCCGGGGTACTGGGTGTGCTTGTGGTAGAAGACCAGGATCAGATGGGCCACCACCAGCCCGAGCATGATCCCGGGGAGCAGCAGTACGTGGATCGGGAAGAACCGCGAGATGATGTCGTGGCCCGGGAACTCCCCGCCGAACAGGAACATCGAGATGTACGACCCGACGATCGGGATCGACAGGATCGCCCCGTCGGCGAACCGGACGCCGGTGCCGGAGAGCAGGTCGTCCGGGAGCGAGTAGCCGGTCAGTCCGGTGAGGATGGCCAGGAACAGCAGGGTCCAGCCGAACAGCCAGTTGACCTCGCGCGGCTTGCGGAAGGCGCCGGTGAAGAAGACCCGCATCATGTGGACGAGCATCCCGGCGACGAAGACCAGCGCCGCCCAGTGGTGGATCTGCCGGATCAGCAGGCCGCCGCGCACGTCGAAGCTGATGTGCAGCGTCGACTCGTACGCCTTGGTCATGATGATGCCGTTCATCGGCTCGTAGGAGCCGTGGTAGACGACCTCGGCACCGCTGGGCTCGAAGAAGAGGGTGAGGTAGATGCCCGTGAGGATCAGGATGAGGAAGCTGTAGAGACAGACCTCGCCAAGCATGAAGGACCAGTGGTCCGGAAACACCTTGCGCATGTTGGCCTTGGCCAGGGCGTAGATCCCGAGCCGCCCGTCGGCCCAGTCCGCGAGCTTCTCACCCTTGCCCGGCGGGTTCTCCCTGGCCGCCGAACTCCCCACCCGTGCCGTGCCGTTCACCGTTCGTGCCGCGTCGTCCATACGTCGCGTCGCCTCCCCGCCGGATCACCCCTCAGGGTGGCATGACAGGACCCCGACAGCCAACGGTGCCGCGTGAAGTCGATCGGCTCAGTCGGTCCGTACGATGCCCGCCGCCCGCGCCGCCGCCAGCCACTGCGGGAACTCGCCGACGAGACGGTCGTACAGCTGTCCGTCCGGCAGCTTCAGCGGGTCCGAACCGGCGTGGAAGAAGCCCGCGTTGTCCACCGCCCGCTTGCCCGGCACCGCCAGCTCGTCGAGCTTGCGCAGGAAGTCGAACTGTTTGCTGTGCGGGTCGCCGAAGCCGACGAACTGCCAGAACAGCGGCAGCTTCGCCGCCTTGCACAGGTAGCGTTCGGCGGCGAGCTTGTTGATCGGGCCGCCGTCGGTCTGGAAGACGACCAGGGCGGGCGCGGTGGCGCCGCTGTCGAGGTAGTGGTCGATGACGGCGTCCATGGCCAGGTGGTAGCTGGTCTTGCCCATGTGCCCGAGCCCGGCCGCGATCTTCTCGATACGGCCCTGGTGCTCGGCGAGTTCGATGTCGGTGACCGCGTCGATATCGGTGGAGAAGAAGACGACGGGGACCCGGCCGTCGTCGTCCAGGTGCGCGGAGAGGCCCAGCACCCGGTCGGCGAGGGACTGCACACTGCCGTCGGCGTAGTACGGCTTCATGGAACCGGAGTAGTCGACGACCAGGTAGACGGCGGCGCGGAGTCCGTCGAGTCCGTGCTTGGTGAGGGAGATCCCGGCCGACCGGTAGGAGCCGACCAGCGCGGGCGCGGACTCCTGCACCTTGCTGAGACTGATCGCGGCCATCTCCCTGCCCCCCTCGACTCATGGTCAGGAGCCCGAGATTACTTGATCACGGAAATGCTGCGGCACCTGCCCAGTCGTCCGGTCGGGGACTGGCGGGCAGGCGCCGCATCGGGGGGTCTGGGGGATGTCCCCCCAGATAACCCGCCCGTACGCCTTTGTACGGGACGTTCTTCGGGGTCGGTCAGACCATCAGCGAGCGGTCCGTCGGGCGGATCGGGGCCGGGAGCTCGCTCGCTCCGGTCAGGAAGCGGTCGACGCCCTTGGCGGCCGAGCGGCCCTCCGCGATCGCCCAGACGATCAGGGACTGGCCGCGGCCCGCGTCACCGGCGACGAAGACACCCGGCACATTGGTCTGGAAGTCGGCGTCGCGGGCGATGTTGCCGCGCTCGTCGAGGTCCAGGCCGAACTGCTCGACCAGGCCGTTTACCCGGTCGGTGCCCGTGAAGCCCATGGCCAGCGTCACCAGCTGGGCCGGGATCCTGCGCTCGGTCCCCGGCTTCGGGGTGAGCTTGCCGTCGATGAACTCCACCTCGGTGAGGTGCAGCCACTGGACGTTGCCGTCCTCGTCGCCCTCGAAGTGGGTGGTGGAGACGGAGTAGACCCGCTCACCGCCCTCCTCGTGCGCCGAGGTGACCTTGTAGAGCATCGGGAAGGTCGGCCACGGCTGGTGCGGCGCCCGGTCCTCGCCCGGCCTGGGCATGATCTCCAGCTGGGTGACCGAGGCCGCGCCCTGACGGTGGGCGGTGCCCACGCAGTCGGCGCCGGTGTCGCCACCGCCGATGACGACCACGTGCTTGCCCTCGGCCGAGATCGGGGGGATGACGTAGTCGCCCTCCTGGACCTTGTTCGACAAGGGCAGGTACTCCATCGCCTGGTAGACGCCCTTCAACTCCCGCCCGGGGACGGGGAGGTCACGGGCGGTCGTGGCACCGGCGGCGATGACGATCGCGTCGTACCGCTTCTTCAGGTCGGTCGCCTTGAGGTCGCGGCCGATCTCGATGCCGGTACGGAAGCGGGTGCCCTCCGCGCGCATCTGCTCGATACGGCGGTTGATGTGCCGCTTCTCCATCTTGAACTCGGGGATGCCGTAGCGGAGCAGGCCGCCGATGCGGTCGGCGCGCTCGTAGACGGCGACCGTGTGGCCGGCCCGGGTGAGCTGCTGGGCGGCGGCGAGGCCGGCCGGGCCCGAGCCGATCACGGCGACGGTCTTGCCGGACAGGCGCTCGGGGGCCTGCGGGGCGACGGTGCCCTCGTCCCACGCCTTGTCGATGATCGAGACCTCGACGTTCTTGATGGTGACGGCCGGCTGGTTGATGCCGAGCACACACGCCGACTCACAGGGAGCCGGGCACAACCGTCCCGTGAACTCCGGGAAGTTGTTGGTGGCGTGCAGGCGCTCCGAGGCCGCCGTCCAGTCCTCGCGGTAGGCGAAGTCGTTCCACTCGGGGATCAGGTTCCCGAGCGGACAGCCGTTGTGGCAGAACGGGATGCCGCAGTCCATGCACCGGCTGGCCTGCTTGCTGATGATCGGCAGCAGCGAGCCCGGGACGTAGACCTCGTTCCAGTCCTGGACGCGCTCGGTGACGGGACGGGTCTTGGCGACCTCACGGCCGTGGTTCAGGAAGCCCTTCGGGTCAGCCATTGATCGCCGCCTCCATCATCTTCTCGGTGATCTCGGTCTCGGAGAGACCCGCTCGCTCGGCGGCGTCCTTGGCGGCGAGCACTGCCTTGTACGTGCTGGGGATGATCTTGCTGAACCGCTGCACGGCCGCGTCCCAGTCGGCGAGCAGCTTCTCGGCGACCGTGGAGCCGGTCTCCTCGGCGTGGCGGCGCACCACGTCGTGCAGCCACTGCTTGTCCGCGTCGTCCAGGGCCTCGACGGCTTCGATGTTGCCGACGTTGACGTTGTCGCGGTCCAGGTCGATGACGTACGCGATGCCACCGGACATACCGGCCGCGAAGTTGCGGCCCGTCTCACCGAGGACCACCGCGTGACCGCCGGTCATGTACTCGCAGCCGTGGTCGCCCACGCCCTCCGCGACCACCAGCGCACCGGAGTTGCGGACACAGAACCGCTCGCCCGTAAGACCGCGCAGGAACAGCTCGCCGCCGGTCGCACCGTAGGCGATGGTGTTGCCCGCGATCGTGGAGAACTCGGCGAGGTGGTCGGCGTTGCGGTCGGGACGCACGATGACACGGCCGCCGGAGAGGCCCTTGCCGACGTAGTCGTTGGCGTCGCCCTCGAGGCGCAGCGTGACACCGCGCGGCAGGAAGGCACCGAAGGACTGGCCGGCCGAGCCGGTGAAGGTGATGTCGATGGTGTCGTCGGGCAGACCCGCGCCGCCGAACTTCTTCGTCACCTCGTGGCCGAGCATGGTGCCGACCGTGCGGTTGATGTTGCGCACCTTGATCTGGGCGCGGACCGGCTGGGCGTCGGTGGCGCTGGATGCGCCCAGGGCGTCCGAGGCGAGCTTGATCAGCTCGTTGTCCAGGGCCTTCTCCAGGCCGTGGTCCTGCGGGACGGTCTGGTGCAGCGCGGCGCCGTCGGGCAGCTCGGGCACATGGAAGAGCGGGGACAGGTCCAGGCCCTGTGCCTTCCAGTGGTCGACGGCACGGGTGACGTCGAGCGCCTCCGCGTGGCCGACGGCCTCCTCGATGGAGCGGAAGCCCAGCTCGGCGAGGATCTCGCGGACCTCCTCGGCGATGAACCGGAAGAAGTTCACGACGTACTCGGCCTTGCCGGTGAAGCGGTCGCGCAGCACCGGGTTCTGGGTGGCGACGCCGACCGGGCAGGTGTCGAGGTGGCAGACGCGCATCATGATGCAGCCGGAGACGACGAGCGGCGCGGTCGCGAAACCGAACTCCTCGGCGCCGAGCAGCGCGGCGATGACCACGTCACGGCCGGTCTTCAGCTGGCCGTCGGTCTGGACGACGATCCGGTCCCGCAGGCCGTTGAGCAGCAGGGTCTGCTGGGTCTCGGCGAGGCCGAGCTCCCAGGGGCCGCCCGCGTGCTTCAGCGAGGTGAGCGGGGAGGCGCCCGTACCGCCGTCGTGACCCGAGATGAGCACGACGTCCGCGTGCGCCTTGGACACACCGGCCGCGACCGTGCCGACGCCGACCTCCGAGACCAGCTTGACGTGGATCCGCGCCCGCGGGTTCGCGTTCTTGAGGTCGTGGATCAGCTGGGCCAGGTCCTCGATGGAGTAGATGTCGTGGTGCGGCGGCGGGGAGATCAGGCCGACGCCCGGGGTGGAGTGCCGGGTCCTGGCGATCCACGGGTAGACCTTGTGGCCGGGCAGCTGGCCGCCCTCGCCGGGCTTGGCGCCCTGGGCCATCTTGATCTGGATGTCATCCGCGTTGACCAGGTACTCGGAGGTCACGCCGAACCGGCCGGACGCCACCTGCTTGACGGCGCTGCGCCGCGCCGGGTCGTAGAGACGGTCCGGGTCCTCGCCGCCCTCACCTGTGTTGGACTTGCCGCCCAGCTGGTTCATGGCGATGGCGAGGGTCTCGTGGGCCTCGCGCGAGATGGAGCCGTACGACATGGCGCCGGTGGAGAAACGCTTGACGATCTCGGAGACGGGCTCGACCTCGTCGACGGAGATCGGCTGACGCCCCTCGATGCCGGACTTGAAGCCGAAGAGCCCGCGGAGCGTCATCAGGCGCTCGGACTGCTCGTTCACCCGGTCCGTGTACTTCTTGAAGATGTCGTAGCGGTTGGCACGCGTCGAGTGCTGGAGGCGGAAGACCGTCTCCGGGTCGAACAGGTGCGGCTCGCCCTCGCGGCGCCACTGGTACTCGCCGCCTATGTCGAGGGCGCGGTGGGCCGGCGCGATGCCGGAGGCCGGGTACGCCTTGGCGTGGCGGGCGGCGACCTCCTTGGCGATGACGTCGATGCCGACGCCGCCGATCTTGGAGGCGGTGCCGCTGAAGTACTTGTTGACGAAGCCCTCTTCGAGACCGACGGCCTCGAAGACCTGGGCGCCACGGTAGGAGGCGACCGTCGAGATGCCCATCTTCGACATGACCTTGAGGACGCCCTTGCCGAGGGCGTAGATCAGGTTGCGGATGGCCTGCTCGGAGTCCATGCCCGGCAGGAAGGTGCCCGCGCGGGTGAGGTCCTCGACGGACTCCATGGCGAGGTACGGGTTGACCGCGGCGGCGCCGAAGCCGATCAGCAGGGCTGCATGGTGGACCTCGCGGACGTCACCGGCCTCGACGAGGAGGCCCACCTGGGTGCGCTGCTTGGTGCGGATGAGGTGGTGGTGGACGGCCGCGGTGAGCAGCAGCGACGGGATCGGCGCGTGCTCGGCGTCCGAGTGCCGGTCCGACAGGACGATGAGGCGGGCGCCGTTCTCGATGGCCGCGTCGGCCTCGGCGCAGATCTCGTCGATCCGGGCGGCGAGGGCGTCACCGCCGCCGGAGACGCGGTACAGGCCGGACAGGGTCGCGGCCTTGAAGCCGGGCATGTCGCCGTCGGCGTTGATGTGGATGAGCTTGGCCAGCTCGTCGTTGTCGATCACCGGGAAGGGCAGCACGACGGAGCGGCAGGACGCGGCGGTCGGCTCCAGCAGGTTGCCGGACGGGCCGAGCGAGGAGCGCAGGGAGGTGACCAGCTCCTCGCGGATGGCGTCCAGCGGCGGGTTGGTGACCTGCGCGAACAGCTGGGTGAAATAGTCGAAGAGCAGCCGCGGGCGCTCGGAGAGCGCGGCGATCGGCGAGTCGGTGCCCATGGAGCCGATCGGCTCGGCGCCGGCCTTGGCCATCGGCGCGAGGATGACGCGCAGCTCTTCCTCGGTGTAGCCGAAGGTCTGCTGGCGGCGGGTGACCGAGGCGTGGGTGTGGACGATGTGCTCGCGCTCGGGCAGATCGCTCAGCTCGATCTCGCCGGCCTCCAGCCACTCGGCGTAGGGCTGTGCGGCGGCGAGGGTCGCCTTGATCTCGTCGTCCTCGATGATCCGGTGCTCGACGGTGTCCACGAGGAACATCCGGCCGGGCTGCAGCCGGCCCTTGCGGACGACCCTGGCGGGGTCGATGTCGAGGACGCCCACCTCGGAGCCGAGGACGACCAGGCCGTCGTCGGTGACCCAGTAGCGGCCGGGGCGCAGACCGTTGCGGTCGAGAACGGCGCCGACCTGGGAGCCGTCGGTGAAGGTGACACAGGCCGGGCCGTCCCAGGGCTCCATCATCGTGGCGTGGTAGCCGTAGAAGGCGCGCCGGGCCGGGTCCATGGAGTCGTGGTTCTCCCACGCCTCCGGGATCATCATCAGCACGGAGTGCGGCAGCGAACGCCCGCCCAGGTGCAGGAGTTCCAGCACCTCGTCGAAGGACGCCGAGTCGGAGGCGTCGGGTGTGCAGATCGGGAAGACGCGGTCCAGCTTCTCCTGCGGGCCGAACAGGTCGGAGACCAGCTGGGACTCGCGGGCGACCATCCAGTTGCGGTTGCCCTTGACGGTGTTGATCTCACCGTTGTGCGCGACGAACCGGTACGGGTGCGCGAGCGGCCACGACGGGAAGGTGTTCGTGGAGAACCGGGAGTGCACGAGCGCGATCGCGGACGCGAAGCGGCGGTCGGACAGGTCCGGGAAGAAGGGCTCCAGCTGGCCGGTGGTCAGCATGCCCTTGTAGACGATGGTCCGGGCGGACAGCGAGGCGAAGTAGACGCCCACCTCGCGCTCGGCGCGCTTGCGCAGCACGAACGCCCTGCGGTCCAGCGCGATGCCCTCGCTGACGCCGTCGGTCACGAAGATCTGCCGGAAGACCGGCATGGTGGAGCGGGCGGTGGCGCCGAGCAGCTCCGGAGCGACCGGAACCTCGCGCCAGCCGAGGACGGTGAGGCCCTCCTCGCCCGCGATCGTCTCGATCCGCGAGACGGCGTCCTGGATGCCGTCCTCGGGGAGGAAGGCGGTACCGACGGCGTACGAGCCGGCCGCCGGCAGTTCGAATCCGGCCACCTCACGGAGGAAGGCGTCGGGCACCTGGGAGAGGAGACCGGCGCCGTCGCCGGAGTCGGGCTCGGAGCCGGTCGCGCCGCGGTGCTCCAGGTTGCGCAGAACCGTGAGCGCCTGCTCGACCAGCGCGTGGCTCGCCTCGCCGGTGAGGGTGGCCACAAAGCCGACGCCACAGGCGTCGTGCTCGTTGCGGGGGTCGTACATACCCTGTGCAGCAGGGCGAGCATCCATGAACGACCAGTTCTGGCCATTCGTGGAGTGCTGGGACGGCTGGCGCGGCGTACGCATCGGCTCTCCCGTCGTCGTCAGTGGCATATAGCAGGTGCCGAGGGACGACGCTGGCCCTCTGCGTTATTGTTGCGAAATTTCACGCAGGTTACATGATGGAGCGGTTCTCGGGAACTGGATACACCGTTCCAACATGCGGACGCCGCAGGGGTGTACGGCGGGGTACCGCTGATGCGGTGAGGGTGGTGGGGGACCTATCCGGACAGATCCGTGTCCATCGGTCCGCGGGGGGCGAGGGTGAGCGTCGTCGTCACCCCACAGGTGCACGTCAGGCGCCCTTGCCTGCGGTGCTTACGGCTCATGCCCGGTGGTTAAGCGTTCGAAACCAGTGAGTAACGGCTACTTATGCGGCCCAACGCATAAGTACCAGTCGCACTATCCTACGGCGGTTCCGAACAGGCTGCCCAGGGCGTACGTCACACCGGCCGCCGCGCCACCCAGCGCGAGCTGCCGCAGGCCGCTGAACCACCAGGTCCGCGCGGTAACCCTGGCGACCACGGCACCGCAGCCGAACAGTCCGAAGAGCGCGAGCAGCAGGGCGGGCCAGAGCGTGGTGGCGCCGAGCAGGTACGGCAGCACGGGCAGCAGCGCGCCCAGCGCGAACGAGCCGAAGGAGGACACGGCGGCGACCAGCGGCGAGGGCAGGTCACCGGGGTCGATACCCAGCTCCTCGCGGGCGTGTATCTCCAGCGCCCGCTCCGGGTCGACGGACAGCTGCCGGGCGACCTCCCGGGCGAGCGGCGCCTCGACCCCTCTGGCCTCGTACAGTGCGGCAAGCTCGGCTTCCTCGTCCTGCGGATGCCGGCGCAGCTCCCTCCGCTCCACGTCCAGCTCGGCCTCGACCAGCTCACGCTGCGAGGCGACGGAGGTGTACTCGCCGGCCGCCATGGAGAAGGCGCCGGCGGCGAGTCCCGCAAGCCCGGTGATGACGATGGTCTGGTGGCTGACGGCCCCGCCCGCGACACCGGTGATCAGGGCGAGGTTGGAGACGAGCCCGTCCATGGCGCCGAAGACGGCGGGCCGCAGCCACCCTCCGTTGACATCCCGGTGGGTGTGGTTGTCGCGGTGCGCCTCGTGCAGTGTCGCCTGAGTCTCGATGACGGCCATGTGGGTCCCCCAAGAGGTCTTGAACAAGCCCCGAATAAGCTGAGGCAAAGCTAAGTTTGGACTGATTCCATCTTTCGACAACGTGGACACTACGCCCTGACATTCCCCGTCGCCAGCAAGGAAAGGCTGGGCTAACCTGCGGCTTTACCCTTTACGCTCACTTGTGCGATGTGCTGCACAAATGTCGACCGGGTGATGTGGAGGCCACTCAGGCTGCGGTCAACCGCCGTTGGTGGGACACATCCGCAAACGGTTCCGCGCCCCGGCGTGAAACCCCTCCCGGAGAGGCCCGCCCATGTCATCGATCGTCTGTACGCCGCCGGTCCCCGCCCCCGACGAGCGCGCCTCCCAGCTGCACGACCGGGCGCGGGGCGCGCTGCTGGGCCTGGCCGTGGGCGACGCGCTCGGGGCGCCGGCGGAGAACATGAAGCCCTCCGAGATCCGCGCCCGCTGGGGCCGCATCAAGGGGTACGTCACCGACACCCCGGCCGGCACGGACGACACCGAATACGCGATCTTCTCCGGCCTCCTCCTCGCCCGCCACGGCTCGGCACTCACCCCGGCCCATGTCGAGGCGGCCTGGCACGAGTGGATCGCCGACCGCGCCGAGGGCCCCTTCAAGGGCGCCGGTTTCAGCGAGCGCGGCACCCTGGAGAACCTCCGCCGGGGACTCGCCGCCCCCATCTCCGCCCAGCACCGGCACGCCTGGAGCGACGGCCTGGCCATGCGGGCGGCCCCCTTCGGCGTCTTCGCGGCGGGGCGGCCCGCCGAGGCGGCCCGGCTGGTCGCGATCGACGGCTCGGTGAGCCACGAGGGCGAGGGAATCTACGGCGGCCAGGCGGTGGCGGCGGGCGTGGCGGCGGCGATGGCGGGAGCGCCTCCGACGGCGGTGGTGGCGGCCGCGCTGGCGGTGGTACCGGACGACTCGTGGACGGCACGCTCCCTGCGCCGGGCGGTCGCGGTGGCTCACCGGGGCGAACGGGCCGTCCGCTCGGCGGTCGTCATCGGCGGATACCCGTGGACCGACCTGGCCCCGGAGGCGGTGGCCCTGGCCTTCGGGGCGTACGCGGCGGCGGACGGCGACTTCCGGGACGCGGTGCTGACGGCCGTCAACATGGGGCGCGACGCGGACACCACGGCCGCGGTGGCCGGCGCGCTGGCGGGGGCGACACAGGGAGAGGGGGCGATCCCGACGGAGTGGGGCGCGGCGATCGGCCCGGCCCGGGGGAGCTGCCTGCCGTCGATGGCGGGGCAGCATGTACTGGAGGTGGCGGAGCTGCTGACGGGGACGGTGACACGGACCCAGCCGCGACCCCCGACGCCGGCCCCTCTGCCGACCGAGCGGCTCTTCACCCCGGCCGCCCTGCCGACCGAGCCGCGACGTCGCAGCGAGGTCCAGCGGTGAACCGGCGCCGTATCGAGGGGCTTCTGCTCGGCCTCGCCGCGGGCGACGCCGCCGGCTGGCCCGCCGCCCGGCACCGCGCCGCCCGCATGCCGGAGTGGACCCGCCGTCTCACCCGGGAACTCGACACCTTCGCCGAGCAGAACGCCACCACCACCCTCCCCGTCCCCATCGCCCTCAACCAGTCCCCCGAACCTCTCCGTCTCGGCCCCTCGGACGACGCCGAGTGGGCTGCCTTCGCCGCGGAAGCCGTCCTGCGCGCCGGCGACGACACCGCCCTCGCCGACCTCAGCCGTGAGCTCCGTACCCGCGCCGCCATCGACCTCACCTGGACCGCCGTCGCCTCCGAGGTCGCCGCCGCCGCGGAACGCGCCCCCGAGATCGAGTCGGCCGTCCTCCCCCTGCGCGCCCGTATCTCCGTCCGCGCCGGCCTCGGCAACCTCGCCACCGGTCTGCGCCCGCCCGCCACCGGCCACGACAACCCGCACTACTTCGACGACGCCGCCTGCGTCCGTGCCTGCGCACTGGCCGTCGCCCACCCTGGTGACCCCCAACGCGCTGCCGACCTCGCCGAGTTCGACGCCCGCTACACCCAGGACGGCGACGGAGTGCACGGCGCCCGCGCCATGGCGGCGGCCCTCGCGCTCGCCCTCGTCGGCGCCGAGGTGGAGACCTGCGTGGCCGCAGCGCTCACCGAACTCCCCGAGGCCACCGAGATCGGCCGCAACGCCCGCCACGCCCTGACCCTCACCGGCACAGCCGACACGGCATTCGCCCTCGTCCCGCTCCTCGAACACCAAATCGTCGACCACGTCTACAGCTACGGCATCGCCGCCGCCGAAACCGTCCCGGTCGCCCTCGCCCTCGCGACCGCCGCGCGCGGCCGGATCGCCGAGGCCGTCCCCGCCGCCGCCTGTCTCTCCCGGGTCGCCGACTCGGCCCCCGCCCTGGCCGGTGCGCTCACCGGCGCCCTCGGCGGCGGCGACTCGATCCCGTCGCCCTGGCGGGACGCCTGCCGCACCCTCTCCGGCTGCGCCCTGCCCCGCCTCACCGGCACCGACCTCGTGGAACTCGCCGAACTCCTGGAAGCCACACAACCGGCCCATCCAGGTGGATGATTCGGTGCATGACGCCCAAAGTACAAGAAAGCACCGGAGCTTCGCTGGACGAACGGATCACCGGAGCCCTCGTCGGGGCCGCTGTCGGCGACGCTCTCGGCGGTCCGGTCGAGGGCTACTCCCCCAACCAGATCCTCGAACGCCACGGCGGCCGCGTCCACGGCATCGTCGGCCCCTGGAACGGCGACGCCTGGCGCACCGCCCGCCCCATCGCCCCGTACCACAAGGGCGACGGGCACGTCACCGACGACACCTTGATGACCCATGCGCTGGTACGGGTGTACGACCGCGTCCGCGACCACCTCGACGCCTACGCGATCGCCGACCACCTGGTCCCCGATCTGATGACCACCCCCCGCTGGATCCCCGAGCTGGAGACCGAGACCATCCCTCTCCACCGGATCTTCCTTGCCGAGAAGTGGCTGGCGACCCGCCTCCACTACGGCCATGCCGACCCCCGCGAGGCCGGCGCCGGCAACATCGTCAACTGCGGCGCGGCGATGTACATGGCCCCGGTCGGTCTGGTCAACGCGGCGAACCCGCGCGCCGCCTACGCCGAGGCCCTGGACATCGCGGGTGCCCACCAGTCGTCGTACGGCAGGGAGGCGGCGGGCGTCTTCGCCGCGGCGGTGGCAGCGGCGGCCACGCCCGGGGCGACACCGGACTCCGTCGTCAGCGCGTGCCTGTCCCTGGCGAAGGACGGCACCCGAACGGCGATCGAAGCGGTCTGTGAAGTGGCCGCACACCACACCGACTTCGAGTCGGCGCTCACCCCGCTCCGCGAGGCGGTCACCCCCTATGACACCGTCGGCCCCGATTACCGCGCCCCCTCCCTCGGCGCCCGCCGCCCCTCCCGCCTCCACGCGATCGAGGAACTCCCCGTCGCGCTCGGCATGTTGCTGGTGGCCGACGGCGACTACCGCCAGGCCGTCCTCGGGTCCGTCAACTACGGCCGCGACTGCGACTCGATCGCCACGATGGCGGGCGCGATCGCCGGTGCGCTGGGCTCCACCGTGCCGGCGGAGTGGTCGAAGCGGGTCGCCGAGGCAAGCCGTCTCGACCTCTGGGAGCCGCCCCGCACGCTGACCGCCGTGACCAGGGAGATCTTCACCCGCGACACGGGCCTGCGGCGCGCCCACGAGGAGTCCTTCGCTCGCCTCGGGGGCGCGGGATGCTCCGCCTGACCTGGGTCCAGCCGGAGGACCTGCTGGGACATGAGATCCGCCAGGCCCGGCAGGACGGCCGGGAGCCCGGCGCCGTCGAGGCGCGCTGGCGGGTGGCGGGCGGCGCGGAAGCGCCGAGCCGCGCGGGCGCGTCACCGGACCGGGCGTCGCGCTATCTCCGGCAACTGGCGGAGGACCTGCTGGACGAACTGGCGGACCTGCCGAGCCGGTTGAACGAGCCGACGGCTCTGGACGAGATCAAGGCGCTGTGTCCCAAGTGGCCGACCACGCGAGGGGGAGGGCCCTGCGACCCGTCGTGCGCCTGCGGGCACGATGTGGCCGATCGCGCAGTGCCCCGCGCCCCTGACGGGGCGCTCCACTCGCGCCGGCCACATAGCTGCGGGCAGTCGTGCCGCTGGGGCGATGGGGGTCCCCCCGCGCAAGCGAAGCCGAGAGTGGGGGCGGGTGGGCGCGGCGGCACCCTGTCGGCGCCGGTAAGCGAAACCCCCAGCCCCCAGCCCCCACCCACGCGCAGCTACCACGCCGCCTGGCTCGGCCGAGCCGTCGGTTGCCTCCTCGGCAAACCCGTCGAGAAACTCCCCCTCCACGCCATCCGCGAACTCGCCCGTTCCGCCGGCAACTGGCCCCTGAACCACTACTTCACCGCCCGCGGCGTCCCCGCCGCCCTTCTCTCCGCCCACCCCTGGAACCGCCGCTCCGCCGCCACCTCCCTCGTCGAGAACATCGACGGCATGCCCGAGGACGACGATCTCAACTACCCCCTCCTCAACCTCCTCCTGCTCCAACGCCACACCAGAGGCTTCAGCACCACCGACGTAGCCGCCCTCTGGCTCGACGAACTCCCCGCCGGCCGGGCCTTCACCGCCGAGCGCATCGCCTACCGCAACCTCCTCACCGGTATCGAACCCCCGCACACCGCCCGCCACCGCAACCCCTTCCGCGAGTGGATCGGCGCCCTGATCCGCGCCGACGTACACGGCTGGACCAACCCCGGCGACCCGGCCGCCGCGGCCGAACAGGCCCATCGCGACGCCGCCCTCACCCACACGGCCAACGGCGTCTACGCGGCGATGTTCACGGCGGCCACCATCGCCACCGCCGCCACCGGAACCCACGACATCCACGCCTGTCTGCGCTCCGGCCGGTCCGTCGTCCCGCCCCGATCCCGGCTCGCCGAGGCCGTCGACCACGCCATCCGCATCGCCGGCGCCCACGAGGACTTCGACACCGTCGTGGACGAACTCCACGCCGTCCACTCCCCCACCCACCACTGGGTGCACGCCATCCCCAACACCGCCCTGATCGCCGCCGCCCTCACCCACGCGAACGGCGACTTCACCGGCTCCGTCTGCCGTGCGGTGAGCGGCGGTTGGGACACCGACTCGAACGGCGCGACGGCCGGCTCCGTCGCCGGGCTGCTCGCCGGCGACCCCGACGCCCTCCCCGACCGCTGGACGACCCCGCTCAAGAACCGACTCGCCACCTCCGTCGCCGGGTTCGACGGCACCGGCTTCGACACCCTCGCCCACCTCACCCAACTGGAGGCGACCCGCCCATGACCCATATCGCCGTACTCGGCAGCGCGAACATGGATCTCGTCGCGTACGTCGAGAAGGCCCCGCAGCTCGGCGAGACCGTGGCCGGACGGGAGTTCCGTACGGTCCCCGGCGGCAAGGGCGCCAACCAGGCGATCGCCGCCGCCCGCGCCGGCGCCACCGTCTCGATGATCGGCGCGGTCGGCCATGACGCCTACGGCACCCGGATGCGGGAGACCCTCGAACACTCCGGTGTGGACACCGACTCGCTGCGCACGATGGAAGGCCCCTCCGGCACCGCGCACATCGTCGTGGACGACGAGGGCGGCAACGCGATCGTCGTGATCCCCGGCGCGAACGGCACCGTCGACCATCTCGCCCCCGGCGACGAGGGCGTCATCGCCTCCGCCGACACTCTCCTCCTCCAGCTGGAGATCCCCTTGCCCGCGGTCGTCGCCGGTGCGCAGGCCGCCCGCCGGCACGGCGTCCGGACCATCCTCACCCCGTCTCCCGCCCGCCCTCTCCCCTCCGAACTCCTCGACAACATCGACCTGTTGGTGCTCAACGAGCGCGAGGCGGCCGCCCTCACCGACCACGCCGACCCGCGCGACGCGGCCGCCGCCCTGCTCGGTCTGGTGCCGCAGGTCGTGCTCACCCTCGGCGCGGCCGGCAGCCTCTACCTCACCCGTGTCGCCGCGCCCCTCGTCATCCCCGCGCCCCGGGTGACCGCCGTGGACTCGACGGGCGCGGGCGACACGTTCGTCGGGGCCCTCGCGGTCGCCCTCGCCGAGGAGAAGCCGGTCCGGGAGGCCCTGTCCTGGGCGGCGGCCGCGGCCGCGCTCGCCGTGCAACGGGCGGGGGCGTCGACGTCCATGCCGTACCGTCCGGAGATCGAGGCCCAGTACACCGCATGAGTACGACAACACAGCCCCAGCCCCTCGCCGGCCTGCGCGTCCTCGACCTGGCCACGCTCTTCGCCGGCCCCCTCGCCGCCACCCTGCTCGGTGACTTCGGCGCCGAGGTCGTCAAGGTCGAGCACCCCACCAAACCCGACCCCTCCCGGGGGCACGGCCCGGCCAAGCAGGGCGTCGGCCTGTGGTGGAAGCTGCTCGGCCGCAACAAGCGCGCCATCACCCTCGACCTGTCCAAGCCCGGTGGCCGCGCCACGCTGCTCCGGCTCGCCGCCACCGCCGACGTGATCGTGGAGAACTTCCGGCCCGGCGCCCTGGAGAAGTGGGACCTCGGCTGGGAGGAACTCTCCGCCGCCAACCCCCGGCTGATCCTGACCCGGGTCACCGCCTTCGGCCAGTTCGGCCCCTACGCCCACCGGCCGGGCTTCGGCACCCTCGCCGAGGCGATGAGCGGCTTCGCGGCGATCACCGGCGAACCGGACGCCCCGCCCACGCTGCCGCCGTTCGGGCTCGCCGACTCCATCGCGGCGCTGGCGACCGCGTACGCCGTGATGACCGCGCTCGCCGCCCGGGACCGCACCGGCGAGGGCCAGGTCGTCGACATGGCGATCATCGAACCGATCCTCACCGTCCTCGGCCCCCAGCCCACCTGGTACGACCAGCTCGGCTACGTCCAGAAGCGCACCGGCAACCGCTCGGCCAACAACGCCCCGCGCAACACCTACCGCACGGCGGACGGGACCTGGGTCGCCGTCTCCACCTCGGCCCAGTCGATCGCGGAACGCGTACTGCGGCTGGTCGGGCGCCCGGAGCTGATCGACGAGCCGTGGTTCGCCACCGGCGCCGACCGGGCCGCGCACTCCGACGTCCTCGACGCGGCCGTCGGCGACTGGATCGCCACCCGCTCCCGCGCCGAGGTGCTGGCCGAGTTCGAGAAGGCGGAGGCGGCGGTGGCCCCCATCCAGGACGTCCGGGACGTGATGGACGACCCGCAGTACCTGGCGCTGGACACGATCACCACCGTCCCCGACCCCGAACTGGGGCCACTGCGCATGCAGAACGTCCTCTTCCGGCTCTCCTCCACCCCCGGCGCGATCCGCTGGACCGGCCGTCCGCACGGCGCCGACACGGAGGAGGTCCTCACCGAACTGGGCCTGACCCCGGCCGAGTTGCTGGCCCTGCGCGAGGAGGGCGCCGTATGACCACCGCCCCCTTCCCGCTGACCTGGCTGTACGTCCCCGGTGACCGGCCGCATGTCGTCGCCAAGGCGCTGGCGTGCGGCGCGGACGTGGTGGTGATCGACCTGGAGGACGCCGTCGCCCCCGACCGCAAGGACTGCGCCCGCGCCGCCACCGCCGACCTCCTCGGCGACCCCCAGGCGGTCCCGGTCCATGTCCGGATCAACGGCCTGGACACCCCCTGGGCCGCGGCCGACCTCCAGGCCCTGCTCGGCCTCCCCGGCCTGGCCGGTCTGCGTCTCCCCAAGGTGACCGGTCCCGACGACATCCACCACATCGCGGCCCGGAGCGCCGCCCTCCCCCTCTACGCCCTCCTCGAATCGGCCCTCGGCATCGAACACGCGCACGCCATCGCCACCGCTCACCCCGCCTTGCGGGGCATCTCGCTCGGGGAGGCGGACCTCCAGGCCGACCTGGGGGTATGCGAGGACACCGGCCTCGACTGGTCCCGTTCCCGGATCGTGGTCGCCGCCCGGGCCGCGGGCCTCGCCCCACCGCCCCAGTCGGTCCACCCGGACACCCGCGACCTCAAGGGCCTCGCCGCCTCCTGCGCCCACGGCCGCGCCCTGGGCTTCCTGGGCCGCGCCGCAATCCACCCCCGCCAGCTCCCGATCATCGAACGGGCCTACCTCCCCACGCAGGCCGAACTGGAACACGCCGAGAAGATCCTCAAGGCGGCCACCACGGAACAGGGTGCCCAGGCCCTCCCGGACGGCAGCTTCATCGACGCGGCGGTGGTGGCAACGGCCCGCAGAACCCTGTCCCTGAGCACCCGCCGCTGATTTCTTCCCGCATACCAAGAGGGCGCCCGGTTCGATCCCGGGCGCCCTCTTCGTCGTATCGGCAGGTCAGCTCTTCTTGGTCGCTGACCCGGCCTCGTCCTTGGCTTCGGCCTCGTGCTCGGCCTCGCTCTCGGACGCCTCCCCCTCGGGAGCCTCCTTGGCTTCGGCAGCCTCAGCGGTGTCAGAGGGCTCAGCGGCCTCGGTGGCCTCACCAGTACCGTCGGCCTCGGTGTCACCGTCCAAGACGCCTGGCTCGACCACCGCCTCCCGGCCCGGCCGCTTCTTCGCGGACAGCACCATGTACAGCACCGCGAGCAGGAACACGATCATCGCGGTCCAGTCGTTGAGCCGCAGGCCGAGGATGTGGTGGGCATCGTCGACGCGCATGTACTCGATCCAGCCGCGGCCCACGCAGTACGCGGCGACGTACAGCGCGAACGCCCGCCCGTGCCCCAGCTTGAAGCGGCGGTCGGCCCAGATCACCAGGAAGCCGACGCCGATGCACCACAACGACTCGTAGAGGAAGGTCGGGTGGTAGTAGCCGGGAACCCGGCCCCCCTCGGAGGAGGTGATGTGCAGGGCCCACGGCAGATGTGTCTCGCGGCCGTACAGCTCCTGGTTGAACCAGTTGCCCCAGCGGCCGATCGCCTGGGCGAATGCGATGCCGGGGGCGATGGCGTCGGCGTAGGCGGGCAGCGGGATGCCCCGGCGCCGGCAGCCGATCCACGCGCCGACCGCGCCGAGCGCGATCGCGCCCCAGATGCCGAGGCCGCCCTGCCACACCTTGAACGCGTCGACCCAGTCACGGCCCTCGCTGAAGTACAGCTCGTAGTCCGTGATCACGTGGTAGAGACGCCCGCCGACCAGGCCGAACGGTACGGCCCAGACGGCGATGTCGGCCACGGTGCCGGTCCGGCCGCCCCGGGCGATCCAGCGCCTGTTTCCGAGCCAGACGGCTACGAAGACACCGATGATGATGCAGAAGGCGTAGCCACGCAGCGGGATGGGACCGAGGTGGATCACTCCGCGCGAAGGGCTGGGAATGTAGGCAAGTGTTTCCATGGCAGGGTCGACGCTACCGTGCCGGACCGGGCCGACGGCAACCAGCCCGGCTACGGCTCCATAACAGGGGCGTGAGAATCGCTCGTCCCGCTCACCCCTTGTTGGCGTCCTCCACCAGTTGCTTCAGCTTGGCCGGGGTCATGGTCCGGTCCTGGTAGATGTTCTTGCCGTCGAGCAGGACGGTCGGGGTGCCGCCGAACTTGCCGGCCTGGAAGGCCTTGTTGGACTTCACGACCCAGGCGTTGTGCCTGCCGTCCTTGACGCACTTCTGGAACGTCGGCGTGTTCAGGCCCTGGACCTTGCCGGCCAGCTCGATCAGCTTGTCGTTGTTCGAGAAGGCGTCGTCGGTTTCCTCGGGCTGGTTCTCGTACAGCATGTCGTGGTAGTCGCGGAACTTGCCCGCGTCCTGGGCGCAGGCCGCCGCGTTGGCCGCGTTCCGGGAGCCGCTGCCGCCGAGGTTGCCGTCGATCAGTGTGGCCAGGTGGTATTCGATTCTGAGCTTGCCGGAGTCGGTCAGCTCGTGGAGCGTCGGGCGGTACGCCGTCTCGAAGGCCTGGCAGGCCGGGCAGCGGAAGTCCTCCCAGACGGTGAGCGTCGCCTTGGCGTCGTCCTTGCCGACCGGGATCGCGAGGCTGTCCTTGCCCTGCGCGCCCGAGGGCGCCACGACCGGGCCCGAGCTCTCGCTCTTCTTGTCCTTGCCCGCGTTCGCGGCGACCACGCCGATCACCGCCGCCAGGCCGAGGACGCAGACGACGCCCGCGCCCACGATCAGCCCGCGCCGTCGCTTCTCCGCGGCCTTCTGCTTCTCGCGGTCGGCCGCGATCCGCTCGCGGGCCGTCCGCTTTCCGTCACGATTCTTCTCGCTCACACCACCAGAACGAACCGGGAAGGCGCACCGCGCCTCCCCGGTCCCAGGTCCACCCGTTCGAGTGACCGGACGTTCCGCGGTGTGCAGTTACGCCTGTCCGCGCACGCCCTTCGCCAGGTCACCGGCGAGTTCCCGGACGGCCGTCACGCCGGCCGCGTCGTCCGGCGCGTCCAGCATCCGCTTCACGAAGGCCGAGCCGACGATCACGCCGTCGGCGAAGCCGGCGACCTCGGCGGCCTGGGCCGCGTCGGAGACGCCGAGGCCGACGCAGACGGGCAGCTCGGTGCCGGTGGCCCGGGTGCGTTCCACCAGGTCCTGGGCCTGCGCGCCGACCGACGCACGCGTGCCGGTGACGCCCATCAGGGAGGCCGCGTAGACGAAGCCGCTGCCCGCCGCCGTGATCTGCGCGAGCCGCTCGTCCTTGCTGCTCGGCGCCACGACGAAGATCGTCGCCAGGCCGTGCTTCTCGGCGTGCTCCCTCCACAGGGCGGACTCCTGGACGGGCAGGTCGGGCAGGATGCAGCCCGCGCCGCCGGCCTCGGCCAGTTCCGCGGTGAAGCGCTCGACGCCGTAGCGGTCGATGGGGTTCCAGTACGTCATGACGAGGATCGGCTTGCCGGTGGCCGCGTAGGCCTCCTTGACCGTGCGCATGACGTCCGCGATCTTGACGCCGCCGCGCAGGGCGATGTCGTCGGCGGTCTGGATGACCGGACCGTCGAGCACCGGGTCGCTGTGCGGCAGCCCGACCTCCACGACATCGGCTCCGCCGTCCAGGACGGCCTTGATCGCCTCGATACCGCCGGCCACGGTCGGGAACCCGGCCGGGAGGTAGGCGATGAGCGCGGAGCGTCCCTCGGCCTTGGCACCGGCGAGGGTGTCGGACAGCAGATGAATGTTCCCGCTCACTTGGCGTCCCCCTCGATCTCGGCGGTGTCGGTGGCGTCGGCGGCGACCTCGGCGTCGGTGTCGTACAGCCCGAAGTAGCGCGCGGCGGTGTCCATGTCCTTGTCGCCGCGGCCGGACAGGTTGACGACGATCAGCCCGTCCTTGCCGAGTTCCCTGCCGACCTCCAGGGCGCCGGCAAGGGCGTGGGCGCTCTCGATGGCCGGGATGATGCCCTCGGTGCGGGACAGCAGGCGCAGGGCCTGCATGGCCGCGTCGTCGGTGACCGCGCGGTACTCGCCGCGGCCCGAGTCCTTGAGGTAGGAATGCTCCGGGCCGATGCCCGGGTAGTCCAGACCGGCCGAGATCGAGTACGGCTCGGTGATCTGGCCCTCCTCGTCCTGGAGGACGTAGGACCGGGAGCCGTGCAGGATGCCGGGCTCGCCGGCGGTGAGGGTGGCGGCGTGCTCGCCGGTCTCGATGCCGTGCCCCGCGGGCTCGCAGCCGATGAGGCGGACGCCTTCGTCGGGGATGAAGGCGTGGAAGAGGCCGATGGCGTTGGAGCCGCCGCCGACGCAGGCGATCGCCGCGTCGGGGAGGCGGCCGGCCCGCTCCAGGAGCTGGCGGCGGGTCTCGACGCCGATGACCCGGTGGAAGTCGCGGACCATGGCCGGGAAGGGGTGCGGGCCTGCGACCGTACCGAAGAGGTAGTGGGTGTGGTCGACGTTCGCCACCCAGTCACGGAACGCCTCGTTGATGGCGTCCTTCAGGGTGCGGCTGCCGGACTTCACGGCGATGACCTCGGCGCCGAGCATGCGCATCCGGGCCACGTTGAGGGCCTGGCGCCTGGTGTCGATCTCGCCCATGTAGATGGTGCAGTCGAGGCCGAACAGGGCGCAGGCCGTGGCCGTCGCCACGCCGTGCTGGCCGGCGCCGGTCTCCGCGATCACCCGGGTCTTGCCCATGCGCCTGGTGAGCAGGGCCTGGCCGAGCACGTTGTTGATCTTGTGCGAGCCGGTGTGGTTGAGGTCCTCCCGCTTGAGGAAGATCCGGGCGCCACCCGCTTCCGCGGCAAAGCGCGGGACCTCGGTGAGGGAGCTGGGGCGGCCGGTGTAGTTGACCATGAGGTCGTCGAGTTCCCGGGCGAACTCGGGGTCGTGCTTGGCCTTGTCGTACTCGACGGCGACCTCGTCCACGGCGGCGACAAGGGCCTCCGGGATGAACTTGCCGCCGAAGGCGCCGAAGTAGCCTTCGGCGCTGGGGACTTGACCGGTGGGGTCAGGGAAGAAGTAGTCGCTGGGCATGCGGAAACCTCACGGTGAGTGCGTGTGAAGAGACACTATTCGCCGTGGGGCGACGGGGTTGTCTATCGGCTGCAGGCCGTCAGTGGTTGCTCGCGCCCGCGCGGCGGTAGCCGCAAATCGAATACAGCCCCGCGCCCCCAGAGGGGCGCTGCCATCGCCGTCCGTTTACCTGGCCCGGCTCGTCTCCGATGACGTACCGGACCCGACGACCGTGCACACGCCGTGCAGGCGCGCGGCATCCACGCGGCCGGCAGCCTCGTGCCAGGCCGGCGTGCCGGTCCCCGGTCGTCACGGTGAGAGTCATCGGTTCAACCCTACCGGGTGATCAGGGGCGGCCGTGGCGCAGTGCCGGGTGTTCGCCCGCCGCCACCAGGTCGGCCACCGCCGACTTGGGGTCGCGGCCCGTCACCAGGGACTCGCCGACCAGGACCGCGTCGGCGCCCGCGTTGGCGTAGACGATCAGATCGTGCGGGCCGCGGACGCCGGACTCGGCGACCTTGACGACGGTGTCGGGGATGTCCGGGGCGATCCGCTCGAAGGTGGAGCGGTCGACCTCCAGGGTCTTCAGGTTGCGCGCGTTGACGCCGATCACCTTGGCCCCCGCGTCCACCGCGCGCTCGATCTCGTCCTCGTCGTGGACCTCGACGAGCGGGGTGAGGCCGATGGAGACCGCGCGTTCGATCAGCGACTCCAGGGCCGGCTGGTCGAGGGCGGCGACGATCAGCAGCGCGAGGTCGGCGCCGTACGCCCGGGCCTCCCACAGCTGGTACGACGTGACGATGAAGTCCTTGCGCAGGACCGGGATGTCCACGCGGGCCCGGACCGCCTCCAGGTCCGCCAGCGAGCCGCCGAAGCGGCGCTGCTCGGTCAGGACCGAGATGACGGCCGCGCCTCCCGCCTCGTAGTCCGCGGCGAGCCCGGCGGGGTCGGCGATCGCGGACAGCGCGCCCTTGGACGGGCTGGAGCGCTTGACCTCGCAGATCACCTTGACGCCGTCGCCGCGCAGTGCGGCCACGCCGTCCTTGGCGGCGGGCGCCTTCGCCGCGCGCTCCTTGAGCTCGTCGAGGCTGACGCGCGCCTGCCGCTCCGCGAGGTCGGCACGGACTCCGTCGATGATCTCGTCGAGCACACTCACGCGAGCGGTCCCCTTCCGGTTCCGGACGGTTCTTCCAGGCGGGTCAAAACCCATGGTCACATCGATGGTATCCGCAGGATGGCCCAGTCCTCGCATCCAGCTGACGGCACTCCCTCCACCTGGACTTTCGCCGGCTGATCAAGGATGCGACCAGCCGGCGAAGGGCAGGTTCCGGACGACGGTGAAGACCAGCAGCAACGCACCGAGGGTCCACATCGGCACCGGCCTGAGCTCGATCCGGAAGGGCCGGCCGCGTACCGCGCGCCCCACCCAGACCGTCCACACCACGGCGAAGGCCAGATAGGCGGCCACTCCCGCCGCGTTGTCCCGCAGCGCGGCCAGGAAGTCGCCGTGGATGAACGCGTGCGCGCTGCGCAGGCCGCCGCAGCCGGGGCAGTACAGGCCGGTGAGCCGGTAGAGGGGGCAGACCGGGTAGTGGCCGGGCTGGTTGGGGTCGACCGTGCCGACGTAGGCGAAGGCCCCGACGACGGCGGCCATCACCCCCGCGGGCACGGCCAGCCGCCCTCGCAGGGAGGGCAGCGCCGGGGCGGCTGCGCTGGGAGTGTCGGCGTTCACGCCTCGCATTGTGCCCCGTACGGTCGGCACACGCGCGCGAGGGGCGGCCCGATGTCTCGGAACGCCCCTCGGGAAGTGCCGCCGGTCAGCTCTCGGCGGTGACCGGCTCGCGGGGGGTGGCCGGAGCGGCGGTGTGCGTCACCAGGGCGGACTGCTTCGGCATGCCGAGGCCCATGGCACGCATGATCATGCCGACCACGCCACCGAGGAGCACGATCGCCATGCCGGCCCAGAACCCCACCGGCTGCGCCATCACCATGAAGGCGCCCGCGACGCAGAAACCGATGAAGGCGATGGTGACGCCGGTCCAGGCGGCCGGGGTGTGACCGTGGCTGCTGCCCGCCATGACTTGCTCCTCGTTAGCTGGTGCGTGTCGTACGTGCCGTCCGTGGCCGCGCTCGTACGGGTCCGTTCCGGACGCTCGTGCTCCATTGTCCCGTACGCGCACGCGTGCGGTGAGCGGGGGTGGCGTCTGATGCGCCACATCGGCCACAGCACCCCGGCAGGGACGCGGGGCTGTGGCCGGTGTGCGGCTGCGCCGCGTGGGCGCGCGCAGCCACGACGGCGCCGCGGACATCCGACGGACCGTCCGGCACTCACAGCACGGCGGAACGCTCACGCACCGGTGGGGTCCTCGCCGCGGTCCAGGGCCTTCCAGATGTCCTCGGGGCGGTCCGGGTCGACCGGCTTGGGTGCGCGGCGGGGCCGCTCCGCTCCCGCGCCGCGCTCGTAGCGGCCGGACATGGCGGGCCAGAGGCGGCCGTAGCGCAGCGCGAGCAGTCCGGCGACCAGGATGAGCGCGCCGCCGACCGCGGCGACGTACGGCCAGCCGGTGTGGCTGAGGGCGGCGACCGTGGCGGAGGTGTCGCCGCTGGCCTCGGCGGCCTTCTCGTCCAGCGCGGAGCCGTCGGAGGCGCCCGCCAGGGCGGCGGCGACGATGCCGGCACCGGAGAGGGCGAGGAGCCCGGAGACCAGGAAGCGGCCGGCCTTGCGGACGGCGAAGACGGCGACGAGCGCGGCGAGGCCCACTATGGCGAGGGCCGCGGGGACGCCCGTGACGTCACTGCCCCTGGCGGTCAGTGGGAAGGCGCCACCGGCCACCGTCGCGGTGCCCTCCGCCCAGCGCTGCCGGCTGGACAGAAGGGCCACGGCCGCGCCGAGCGCACCGAACAACAGCGCGACGGCAAGGCTGCGGCGGCCGGACCCGGCGGGTGCGGCGGCTTCGGAACGGGGGGGAGGAACAGCAGTCACGTACTCCACTATGGCCTGAACCCCGGGCGAACTGTCACCCGGGGTTGGGTGAGAAGCGCCCTACTTTCCCAGTCTGTTGGCCGTGTGCACCGCGCGCAGGACCGCCGCCGCCTTGTTGCGGCACTCCTGGTCCTCCGCGACCGGGTTCGAGTCGGCGACGATGCCCGCGCCCGCCTGGACGTACGCCGTGCCGTCCCGGAGCAGGGCCGTACGGATGGCGATGGCGGTGTCGGAGTCGCCGGCGAAGTCGAGGTAGCCGACGCAGCCGCCGTACAACCCCCTTCTGGACGGCTCCAGTTCGTCGATGATCTGCATCGCCCGGGGCTTGGGGGCGCCGGAGAGGGTGCCGGCCGGGAAGCAGGCGGTGAGGACGTCGAAGGCGGTGCGGCCCTCGGAGACCTTTCCGGTGACCGTGGAGACGATGTGCATGACGTGCGAGTACCGCTCGACGGACATGAAGTCGACGACCTCGACGGAGCCCGGTTCGCAGACCCGGCCCAGGTCGTTGCGCCCGAGGTCGACGAGCATCAGGTGCTCGGCGCGCTCCTTGGGGTCGGCCATCAGCTCGTCGGCGAGGTCCTGGTCCTCCCGCGGGGTGGCCCCGCGCGGCCGGGTGCCGGCGATGGGGTGGACCATGGCCCGCCCGTCCTCGACCTTGACCAGGGCCTCCGGACTGGATCCCACGACGTCGAAGGCGCCGCCTCCGTCCCCGAGAGGGAAGCGGAACAGGTACATGTACGGCGAGGGGTTGGTGGCCCTGAGGACGCGGTAGACGTCCAGTGCGCTGGCCGTGCAGGGGGTTTCGAAGCGTTGCGAGGGGACGACCTGGAAGGCCTCGCCCGCGCGGATGCGCTCCTTGATGTCCTCGACGGCGACCTGGAAGTCGGGGCCGCCCCACCGGGCGGTGTACTCGGGGAGTTCGGAGGGGGGCAGGGCGGCCGGGGGCTGGGCGACCGGGCGGGAGAGGTCGGCCTCCATGGCGTCGAGGCGGGCGATCGCGTCGGCGTGGGCCTCGTCGACGCCGGTGTCGAGGTCGTTGTGGTTGATCGCGTTGGCGATCAGCAGGACCGAGCCCTCCCAGTGGTCCATCACCGCGAGGTCGCTGGTGAGGAGCATGGTCAGCTCGGGCAGCATGAGGTCGTCCCGCTCCCCCGGACCGATCTTCTCCAGGCGGCGCACGATGTCGTACCCCAGATAGCCGACCATGCCGCCGGTGAACGGGGGCAGATCCTCCGCTCGCGAGGTGTGCAGGGCCTCGATGGTGGCGCGCAGGGCGGCCAGCGGGTCGCCGTCGACGGGCACGCCGACGGGCGGGACGCCGAGCCAGTGGGCCTGGCCGTCACGGGTGGTGAGGGTGGCCGAGGAACGCACGCCGATGAACGAGTAACGAGACCATTGGAAGGCCGTGCGGCCGTTCTCGGCGGACTCCAGCAGGAAGGTGCCGGGGCGCTCGGCGGCGAGCTTGCGGTAGAGCGCGACCGGGGTGTCGCCGTCGGCGAGGAGCTTGCGGGTGACCGGGATGACACGCCGGTCGGTCGCCAGCTTGCGGAAGGTCTCTAGGTCCATGGCGGCAGACCTTACTGATCGGAGGCCGGGACGGCGGAACCGGCGCCGTCCTTGAGCAGCACGTCGGCGTCGAAGCAGGTGCGGTCGCCGGTGTGGCAGGCGGCACCCACCTGGTCGACCTTGACCAGCAGGGTGTCGGCGTCGCAGTCGAGGGCGACGGACCTGACCCACTGGAAGTGGCCGGAGGTGTCGCCCTTGACCCAGTACTCCTGGCGGCTGCGCGACCAGTACGTGCAGCGGCCGGTGGTGAGGGTGCGGTGCAGGGCCTCGTCGTCCATCCAGCCGAGCATCAGTACCTCGCCCGTGTCGTACTGCTGGGCGATGGCGGGCAGGAGGCCGTCGGCGCTGCGCTTGAGGCGGGCGGCGATCTCCGGGGCGAGGCCGCTGGGCGGGGGCGTACCGGTCGTACTGGTCATGGGTGCCATTGTGCCGCGCGGCACCGGCAGTCACGGACCGTGTCCACTGTCCGGACCGTGCGTGGGGCCGTAGGCTGGCTGCATGTCGACCTTCGCCAAGCGTGAACGGCTTCTGCTCGCTGACCTCTTGGAGACCGCCGGTCCCGAGGCGCCGACCCTCTGCGAGGGCTGGGTGACCCGCGATCTGGCCGCGCACGTGGTGGTGCGCGAGCGCCGGCCGGACGCGGCCGGGGGCGCGCTGATCAAGCAGCTCGCGCCGCGCCTGGAGAAGGTGATGGCCGAGTTCGCCGCGAAGCCGTACGAGGAGCTGATCCAGCTGATCCGTACCGGCCCGCCGCGGTTCTCGCCGTTCCAGCTCAAGCAGGTCGACGAGGCGGCCAACACGGTGGAGTTCTACGTCCACACGGAGGACGTCCGCCGCGCCCAGCCGGACTGGGCGCCGCGCGAGCTGGACCCCGTCTTCCAGGACGCCCTGTGGTCCCGTCTGGAGCGCACCGCCCGGCTGCTGGGCCGGGGGGTGCCGACGGGCCTGGTGCTGCGCCGTCCGGACGGCCAGACGGCCGTGGCCCATCGCGGCGCCCCGGTGGTGACGGTGACGGGCGAGCCCTCCGAGCTGGTGATGTTCGCCTTCGGCCGGCAGAGCGCGGCGAAGGTCGTGGTGGACGGCGACGAGAACGCGATCGCCAAGCTGCACGAGTCCAAGCAGCTGGGCATCTGAGGAGCCCGCCTTGATCAAGGTCGCGATGACGAACGTGTACGTGGACGACGTCCCGAAAGCGCACGCCTTCTACACGGAGGTCCTCGGCTTCGAGACCCGCACCCACCTCGACCTGGGCGGCGGCACCCTGTTCATCACGGTCGGCGCGCCCGGCGGCGCCCAGCCGGACCTCCAACTGCTCCTGGAACCCGGCCAGGGCCCCATCGCGGAGCCGTACCGCGAGGCCGTGTACGAGGCGGGCCTGCCGGCCATCGTCTTCTCGGTCGACGACATCCAGGCGGAGTACGACCGCCTGCGCGCCCTGGGCGTCCGCTTCACGCACGAGCCGCAGGACCAGGGCCCGGTGATCGCGGCCGTCCTCGACGACACGGTCGGCAACCTGATCCAGCTGGCCCAGCCGAAGGGCTGAGAAGCCTCAGCGGGGCAGTTCGGCCCGTCGCAGTCCCGGTACGGCGAGGGCGACGATCCCGCCGAGCGCGCAGACGGCGGCGCTGACGACGTACACCGGGCCGGGGCCGAAGGCGCCGATGGCGGCGGCCGTGAAGGGCATGCTCAGCGGGGTGAGGCCCAGGCTGATCAGGCCGGCGACGGCGGTGACCCGGCCGAGGTAGGCGGGGTCGGCCTGGGTCTGCAGCAGCGCGGAGCACATCGCACCGCTGAGGCCGGCGAGCAGGCCGATCAGCAGGGCAACGCCGACGGCTCCGGCGAGGCTCGGCACGAAGGCGAGGGAGCCGATCGCGACCGATCCGGCGAGAATGGCGTACCCGGCGACCAGCCCGGCGCGCGGCAGCCGGCCCCGGACGGTCAGCAGGAGTGAGACGGCCCCGGCGCCGGTCCCGAACCCGGCGAGCACCCAGCCGACTCCGGCGGCGCCCCAGCCGCGCTGGTCGGCGAGCAGGGTGAGCCCGACGTTGAGGGGGCTGACGAAGCCGAGGTCGCCGAGGGCGATGGCCAGCATCAGCGGGGCCAGGACGCGATGGCGGCGGATGTGGCCGAGACCGGCCCGCAGGTCCTGCCAGGGGGTGGCGCCGGCCGCGCGGTCGCCGGCCGGGATTTTCCGTACCCGGAGGGACATCAGCAGGGGTACCGATACGGCGATGAGCAGGCCGGCGAGGCCGAAGGCGGCCGCCGCGCCGCCGACCGCCACGCCGAGGCCGCCGAGCGGGGCGCCGAGGATGGAGGCGACGCGGATGGCGAGGCCGCGCAGGCCCTGCACGCGCGCGAGCTGGTCGCGGCTGGTGACGCGTGCGGGGAGGGCGCCCACGGCGGGCATGAACACGGCGTCGACGGTGCCGAAGATCAGGGCGAGCGCCGTCAGCGGCCACAGGCCCGGGCTGCTCAGGAAGAGCAGCGCGGCCACGGCGAGGACGGCCGCGCAGCGCACCGCGTCGCTGGCGATGACGACCCGACGCGGCCCCAGCCGGTCGGCGATCACCCCGCCGAACAGCATCAGCACGGCCCTGGGCAGCGCGCTGACGGCCATCACGGCCCCGGCCTGCGCGGGTGAACCGCCCTGAACCGCGGCCCAGGACAGGGCGATGTAGTAGACGCTGTCGCCGACCATGGAGGACGTGTAGGCACCGAGCCAGCGCAGAACGTTGGGGTCACGGTGGGCGGGCTTCGCGGCGGTGGCAGCGGTGGCGGTGGCCGGGGGTATGACGGCGGCGGTCACGGACGTGGGCCCTTCTCAGAGGCGGAACGGGAAGCCGTACACGTGCAGCGCGACGTGCTCGCGCCCTTCGGTGTCGCCGTTCGCCTCGGCGGACCGGCCTTTCTCGTCGTACTTCCTGGCCAGCGCGACCAGTTCCTGGCGGAGTTCGTCCAGTTCGGTCGCGGTCAGGCGGAGCAGGGACTCGTTGTCGGGCGCGGCGGCGTTCCACTCGGCGCTCCAGGTGGGGCGCTCGTCGAGGTAGCGGCGGTACATGTCGGCGCGCTGCTCGTGGAAGAGACGGGTGGCTGCGAGGTGGGCGGCCGCCTTCTCGGGTGCGTCCCGGAAGTCCCGGTCGCGGATGGTGACGCCGTCCGAGGCGGGCTGCCACCAGTGCTCCCGGCCGTCCGCGCGTTGTGGCTCGGCCTCTTCGATCAGGCCGTGCTCGGCGAGCTTGCGCAGGTGGTAGCTGACCAGCGAGACGGCCTCGTCGACCTGCTCGGCGAGCTGTGAGGCGGTCGCCTTGCCGGCCACACACAGGCCTCGGTAGAGCTTCATGCGCAGCGGATGGGCGAGCGCTTTGAGGGTGCCCACGTCGGTGATCCGGTGGTCCCGCTCCTTGTCCGTCATGACACCGACCCTAGATATGAAAGAAAAGTTGCGCAACATATTTTGCGCAACTTCCCTTTCGTATCTGGGGTGTGCGGCAGAAGGCCCCGGTACCGAGGAGCACCGGGGCCAAGGCTCAGCGCAGCGTCACCGCACGGGGTGTCCCGCCTCCCGCAGGGCCTGCTTCACCTCGCCGATGCGCAGGTCGCCGAAGTGGAAGACGGAGGCGGCGAGGACCGCGTTCGCGCCCGCTCCGACGGCCGGGGCGAAGTCGGCGAGTTTGCCGGCGCCGCCGGAGGCGATGACCGGGATGGTGACGTGCTTGCGGACGGCCGTGATCATCTCCAGGTCGTAGCCGTCCTTGGTGCCGTCCGCGTCCATCGAGTTGAGCAGGATCTCCCCCGCGCCCAGCTCGGCGGCCCGGTGCGCCCACTCGACCGCGTCGATGCCGGTGCCGCGGCGGCCGCCGTGGGTGGTGACCTCGAAGGTGCCTTCGGGGGTGCGGCGGGCGTCCACCGACAGGACCAGGACCTGGCGGCCGAAGCGTTCCGCGATCTCCCGGATCAGGTCCGGGCGGGCGATCGCGGCCGTGTTCACGCCCACCTTGTCGGCGCCCGCCCGCAGCAGCCTGTCCACGTCCTCGGCCGTGCGCACCCCACCGCCGACGGTCAGCGGGATGAAGACCTGCTCGGCGGTGCGGCGCACCACGTCGTAGGTGGTCTCGCGGTCACCGGACGACGCGGTGATGTCCAGGAAGGTCAGCTCGTCGGCGCCCTCCGCGTCGTACACCTTGGCCATCTCGACCGGGTCGCCCGCGTCGCGCAGGTTCTGGAAGTTGACGCCCTTGACGACCCGGCCGTTGTCCACGTCCAGGCAGGGGATGACTCGCACCGCCAGGGTCATGAACCCACGGCTCCTCGGTATGCCTCCAGCTCTGCCTCGACCAGGATGCGCGGGTCGACGAAGCCGGTCACCACGACGAACGTGGTCACCGGGCGTACCGAGCCGAAGATCTCCTTGTGGGCACGTCCCACCGCGTCCATGTCGCGCGCGTGGGTGAGATACAGCCGGGTGCGGATCACCGACTCGGGTCCGAGCCCGAACTCGGCGATCGCCTCCAGGGCCGTAGCGAAGGCCACGTTGGCCTGTTCGTACGGGTCGCCCTCCCCGTACAGCACGGAGCCCTTGAAGGACGTCGTACCGCCCACCACCACTCGGTCGCCCGCCGCCACGGCGCGGGCGATACCGAAGGGCTCTTCCCAGGGACTTCCGCTCTGTACACGCCGCACGGCTTCTGACGTCATCGGGACACTGCCTCCAGTGCTTCTTCCAAGGTGAACGCCTTGGCGTACAGGGCCTTTCCGACGATGGCGCCCTCGACACCGAGGGGTACCAGTTCGGCCAGCGCGCGGAGGTCGTCCAGCGACGACACGCCACCGGAGGCCACGACCGGCCGGTCCGTCGCCGCGCAGACGTTCTTCAGGAGCTCCAGGTTCGGGCCCTGGAGGGTGCCGTCCTTGGCGATGTCGGTGACGACGTACCGCGCGCAGCCCTCCTGGTCGAGCCGGGCCAGCGTCTCGTAGAGGTCGCCGCCGTCGCGGGTCCAGCCGCGGCCGCGCAGGGTGGTGCCCTTGACGTCCAGGCCCACCGCGATCCGGTCGCCGTGCTCGGCGATGACCTTGGCGACCCACTCCGGGCTCTCCAGGGCGGCCGTGCCGAGGTTCACCCGGCGACAGCCGGTGGCGAGGGCGGCCGCCAGCGAGGCGTCGTCCCGGATACCGCCGGACAGCTCCACCTTGATGTCCATCGCCCCGGCGACCTCGGTGATCAGCTCGCGGTTGTCGCCGGTGCCGAACGCGGCGTCCAGGTCGACCAGGTGCAGCCACTCGGCGCCGGACCGCTGCCAGGCGAGGGCGGCCTCCAGGGGGGAGCCGTAGGAGGTCTCGGTTCCCGACTCGCCGTGCACGAGGCGGACGGCCTGGCCGTCGCGGACGTCGACGGCGGGGAGGAGTTCGAGCGTGCTCACAGTGTTCCGATCCAGTTGGTGAGGAGCTGGGCCCCGGCGTCGCCGGACTTCTCGGGGTGGAACTGGGTGGCCCACAGGGCGCCGTTCTCCACGGCGGCCACGAACGGCTTGCCGTGCGTCGACCAGGCCACCTTGGGGGCGTGCAGGACCGGGTTGTGCGCCTCCAGCGCCCAGTCCTGGACGGCGTAGGAGTGCACGAAGTAGAAGCGGGCGCCGGCGTCCAGGCCCGCGAACAGCTCCGAGCCGGCCGGCACGTCCACGGTGTTCCAGCCCATGTGGGGCACGATCTCGGCCTGGAGCGGCTCGACCGAGCCGGGCCACTCGTCGAGGCCCTCGGTCTGAACGCCGTGCTCGATGCCGCGCGCGAACAGGATCTGCATGCCGACGCAGATGCCCATCACCGGCCGCCCGCCGGACAGCCGGCGGTCGATGATCCAGTCCCCGCGGGCCGCCTTCAGGCCCTGCATACAGGCGGCGAAGGCGCCGACGCCCGGCACCAGCAGCCCGTCCGCGTTCATGGCCTTGTCGAAGTCACGGGTTATCTCGACGTCGGCCCCGGCGCGGGCGAGCGCCCGCTCGGCGGACCGGACGTTCCCGAAGCCGTAGTCGAAGACGACGACCTTCCTGGCGGATCCGCTCAATTCCACACCTCCAGCCTCATGACACCCGCCACCAGGCACATCGCGGCGCCGATCGAGAGCAGCACGATCAGGCTGGTGGGCATCTTCTGCTTGACGAAGGAGACGATTCCGCCGACCAGGAAGAGGCCGACGACGATCAGTAGGGTGGAGAGCCCGGTCATGGCTTTACAGCGCGCCCTTCGTCGAGGGGAGGATGCCGGCCGCGCGCGGGTCGCGCTCGGAGGCGTAGCGCAGCGCCCTGGCGAGCGCCTTGAACTGGCATTCCACGATGTGGTGCGCGTTGCGCCCGTAGGGGACGTGCACATGCAGGGCGACCTGGGCCTGGGCCACGAAGGACTCCAGGATGTGCCGGGTCATGGTGGTGTCGTACTCGCCGATCATCGGGGCCATGTTCTCCGGCTCCGTGTGCACGAGGTACGGACGGCCGGACAGGTCCACGGTGACCTGGGCGAGGGACTCGTCCAGGGGAACCGTGCAGTTCCCGAATCGATAGATCCCCACCTTGTCGCCGAGGGCCTGCTTGAAGGCGGCGCCGAGGGCGAGGGCGGTGTCCTCGATGGTGTGGTGCGAGTCGATGTGCAGATCGCCGTCGGTCTTCACGGTGAGGTCGAACAGACCGTGCCGGCCGAGCTGGTCGAGCATGTGGTCGTAGAAACCGACGCCGGTCGCGATGTCGGTCTTCCCGGTGCCGTCGAGGTCGATCTCGACCAGGACCGAGGTCTCCTTGGTGGTGCGCTCCACGCGCCCTACGCGGGTCATGCGTCCAGCTCCTTCTTGACTTCACGTGCCGCGTCGAGGAACGCGTCGTTCTCTTCGGGGGTTCCGGCGGACACCCGCAGGAAACCGGGCACGCCGTTGTCCCGGACGAGGACCCCGCGGTCGAGGATCTTCTGCCAGACCCGGTGGGGGTCCTCGAACCGCCCGAACTGCACGAAGTTGGCGTCGGACTCGGTGACCTCGAACCCGGCCGCCCGCAGCTCGCTCACCAGCCGGTCCCGCTCGGTCTTCAGCTGCTCCACGTACTTCAGCAGCGTATCCGTGTGCTCCAGGGCGGCGAGCGCGGTCGCCTGGGTGATCGCCGACAGGTGGTACGGCAGCCGTACGAGCTGCACGGCGTCCACCACCGCGGGGTCCGCGGCGAGGTAGCCGAGGCGCAGGCCGGCCGCGCCGAAGGCCTTCGACATGGTCCGGGAGACGACGAGATTCGGCCGACCTCCGAGCAGCGGCAGCAGCGAGGCGCCGTGGCTGAACTCGATGTACGCCTCGTCGACGATCACCATGGACGGCCGGGCCGCCTGGGCCGCGTCGTACAGCGCGAGGACCGTCTCGGGCGGGACCGCGTTACCGGTGGGGTTGTTGGGGGTGGTGATGAAGACGACGTCGGGCTTGTGCTCGGCGATCGCGCGGGTGGCGGCCTCGGTGTCGATCGTGAAGTCGTCGTTGCGGGGGCCGGAGATCCAGCCCGTGCCCGTGCCGCGCGAGATGAGCGAGTGCATCGAGTACGACGGCTCGAAGCCGATCGCCGTACGACCCGGTCCGCCGAAGGTCTGCAGCAGCTGCTGGATGACCTCGTTGGAGCCGTTGGCCGCCCAGACGTTCTCGACGGAGAGCGGGTGGTTGCCGGTCTTCGCCAGGTACTTGGCCAGCTCGGTGCGGAGCCGGACCGCGTCCCGGTCGGGATAGCGGTTCAGGTTCCGGGCGGCCTCGCGCACCCGCTCCACGATCCGCTCGACCAGAGGCTCGGGCAGCGGGTAGGGGTTCTCGTTGGTGTTCAGCCGTACGGGCACGTCCAACTGGGGCGCGCCGTAGGGGGACTTGCCTCGCAGCTCGTCCCGTACGGGGAGATCGTCGATGCCTGTCACTTGCCCTCGGGTACCTTCCAACCGAACCTTGCCTTGATCGCCGCGCCGTGTGCCGGCAGGTCCTCCGCCTCCGCCAGCGTCACCACGTGGTGCGCGACCTCGGCCAGCGCGTCCTTCGTGTAGTCGACGATGTGGATGCCGCGCAGGAAGGACTGGACGGACAGGCCGGAGGAGTGGCAGGCGCAGCCGCCGGTGGGCAGCACGTGGTTGGATCCGGCGGCGTAGTCACCGAGGGAGACCGGTGCCCAGGGGCCGACGAAGATCGCGCCGGCGTTCTTGACGCGATCGGCCACTTCGGAAGCCTGAGCCGTCTGGATCTCCAGGTGCTCGGCGCCGTACGCGTCGACGACCCTGAGGCCCTCCTCGACGCCGTCGACCAGGACGATCGCGGACTGCCTGCCCGCGAGCGCCGGGACGATCCGGTCGTCGATGTGCTTGGTGGCCGCGACCTGCGGCTCCAGCTCCTTCGCCACCGCGTCCGCCAGCTCGACCGAGTCGGTGACCAGGACGGCGGCGGCCAGCGGGTCGTGCTCGGCCTGGCTGATCAGGTCGGCGGCGATGTGCACCGGGTCGGCGGTGGCGTCCGCGAGGACCGCGATCTCGGTGGGGCCGGCCTCGGCGTCGATGCCGATCCTGCCGGTGAAGTAGCGCTTGGCGGCGGCGACCCAGATGTTGCCGGGGCCGGTGACCATGTTGGCGGACGGGCAGGACTCGGTGCCGTAGGCGAACATCGCGACGGCGGTGGCGCCGCCGGCCGCGTACACCTCGTCGACGCCGAGCAGGGCGCAGGCGGCGAGGATCGTCGGGTGCGGCAGGCCACCGAACTCGGCCTGCGCCGGGGAGGCGAGCGCGATGGACTCGACGCCGGCCTCCTGCGCGGGCACGACGTTCATGATCACGGAGGACGGGTAGACCGACCGGCCGCCGGGCGCGTAGAGCCCGACCCGCTCGACCGGCACCCACTTCTCGGTGACCGAGCCGCCGGGCACGACCTGGGTCGTGTGGGTCGTACGACGCTGCTCGCGGTGGACGAGACGGGCACGCCGGATGGACTCCTCCAGGGCCGCGCGCACGGCCGGGTCGAGCTCCTCCAGCGCCTTGGCCAGGGACTCGGCGGGCACCCGCACCTGCTCCAGGGTGACCCCGTCGAACTTCTCGGCGAAGTCGATCAGCGCCGCGTCGCCCCGATGATGCACGGCCTCGCAGATCGGACGCACCTTCTCCAGGGCGGCCGAGACGTCGAAGTCGGCTCGGGGCAGCAGGTCGCGCAGGGCGGGGCCCTCGGGGAGGGCGTCGCCGCGCAGGTCGATTCGGGAGATCACGTGCTCAATTCTCTCAGACGGCACTCGGGGCCCGTCCGCGCGTATCAATGGCTGATACAGAACGTGAGCCAACGGCCGGTACATAGCCTGGCCGGAACCCGGAAGATCACCTTCACGTGTGGTGTTCGAGTGGTGACGGACCGGGCATCACCGCTGGGCGAGTACATGACTGACGAGTAGCTGAGGAAGAAGGAAGAGCCGTGACCGAGGGGGTCCGGGACGGGGAACTGCCGGACGATCTGACCGCGGCCGAGGCCGGGATGTGGCAGGCCTTCCGCAACGGCAGTGCGTACGACCTGAGCAGCGGCGACGCGCAGGTGGACGATCCGCACGGCGGCCATCCCTGGGGGCCCGAGCGGACCGTGCGGGCGCGGATCGTCTGCTGGCTGCTGCTCGACGGGCCGCCGGCGCTCGCGGGCCGGGTGGCCGCGCTGAAGCTGGCGGGTGTGCGGATCACCGGCGCGCTGGACCTGGCGGGCGGCGCGGTCACCCCGTATGTGGAGCTGCGCGGCTGCCGGTTCGACGACGAGGTCCTGCTGCCGGAGGCGCACTTCACGACCGTGCGACTGGTCGACTGTGCGGTGCCACGCCTTGAGGCGGCCCGGGTGCACACGGAGGGTGATCTGCATCTGCCGCGCTGCCGCTTCCTGGGCGGGGTCCGGCTGACCGACGCGCACATCGGCACCGACCTGCTGCTGAACCAGGCGGTGGTGTACCGGGACCGCAGCGGACGGTCGATCGCGGCGGACGGCCTGGTTGTCGGGCAGGATCTGCAGGCCGAGCTGCTGGAGTCGTACGGGGAGCTGAGCCTGCGCAGCGCCAAGGTGGGTGTCTCGCTGAGCCTGCGCGGGGCCCGGCTGCGCAATCCCCACGGGCGGTTCGCGCTGAACGCGCCCCAGCTGACCGTCGGCCGCACCCTGTACCTGACCCCGGCCGGCGTGGGCGGCCCCTGGCAGAGCGGCACGACCCCGGCGCGCGGGACCCGGATCCAGCGGTTCGAGTGCCAGGGCGGGATACGTCTGGACGACGGGCGGTTCGGGGACGCCGTCGACCTGGAGCGGGCCCGGTTCACCTTCACGGACGACCAGGAGCTGTCGCTGCGCCGGGTGCAGGCGCCGGAGGTGCGGTTCCTCGGGGAGGAGCCGCAGCGCGGCCGGGTGGTGCTGTCGGGCGCCCGGACCGTGAACCTGGTGGACCGGGCGACCAGCTGGCCGGGCCCCGGGCGGCTGCACATGGGCGGCTTCGCCTACGAGAACCTGGTCCCGCAGGGCCCGTTCCCGCTGACCCGGCGGCTCGACTGGGTGGCGGCGGCGACCGCCGAGTACAACCCGGAGCCGTACGAGCGGCTCGCGACCGTGCTGCGGGCCGCCGGTGAGGACGAGGACGCGCGCGAGGTGCAGCTCGCCAAGCAGCGCCGGCGCCGCGAGACGCTGCCGGTCGCCGCCAAGTTCTGGGGTTACGTGCAGGATCTGACCGTGGCCTACGGCTACCGGCCGGGCCGGGCGGCGGTGTGGATGGCGGTGCTGTGGGCTGCGGGCACGCTCGCCTTCGCACACGCCCCGCACCCGCCGATGACCTCCGGCGGGCATCCGGTCTGGGACCCGGCTCTGTTCGTCCTCGATCTGCTGCTGCCGGTGATCGACCTGGGCCAGGCCGGCCAGTGGCGCCTCAGCGGGGGCTGGCAGTGGGCGGCCGCCGTGATGATCCTGCTGGGCTGGATCCTGGCGACGACGGTGGCGGCGGGGGCCACGCGGCTGCTGAGGCGCGGCTAGGCAGGTGGGCGCGGCTGGTCCCGCCAGTCGCGCGTGACAGGTACCCAACAGGTGAGCAACAGTCACCTTTTAGCTTCCCTTGACCTGAGACCGTACAACTTTCACGGAAATGGCCGGGCGGTCTGGCGCATGCTCGACCTGCGGACTTTCAATGGCGACACCATGGCTTCGCTGCGCACGCTGTTCCGTTCCGCACGGACGGCAACGACCACCCCGCGCCCCGCCCTCGGCCCGCCGCCGGCCGACGACGAGGTGTTCCTCGACGCGCCCGACGACCAGCTCGCCCCCGCGCTGGTCGCGGCCGGCCGGGGCGAGTACCAGCCCGCCGCGCGACTGCTGGCCGGCACCAGGGCCGCGGCCGAGTGGGAGGCACGGGACCGGTATGTGCGCCGGCTCGCCCTCTTTGCCCGCTCGCGGGCCGAATGGCTGGGCGACTGGTCCACGGCCGCCCCCCACGACCCGGACCTGCTGCTGCTGCGGGCCCAGCTGGCGGTGGACCAGGCCTGGCCGTCCCCGGCCCGGACCGAGTTGCTACGCGCGGTGAGTCCGCTGATCACGGCCGCCGCACGCGGCGACGACCGCGACCCGGTGCCCTGGCGGGTGGCGCTGGACCACGCACGCGGCTCCAACGCCGGTCACAAGTACTTCGAGGAGCTGTGGGAGGCGGCGGTCCGCCGCGCCCCGCACCACTACGGCTGCCATGTGGCCGCCCTGCGCTATCTGGGCACGTACTGGCACGGCTCGCACGGCGAGTGCTTCGACTTCGCCGACCTGGCCGCCCAGGACGCCCCTGCCGACTCCCTCGTACAGGCCCTTCCGGCCCGCGCGGCCCTCGCCTACCTCACCGACGGCTGCGGCCCCACGGTGCCGCAACCCCGCCTGGACGCTGCGGCCGACCGGGCGATCGCCCTCTCCGCCCGGTTCCCGGCGGCCGACCCCTGGCCGGCCGAGGTCCGCAACAAGCTGATGTACCTCCTGGTCCGCCTGGAACGCTGGGAGGCCGCCCGCACCCAGCTGCACCTGATCGGCCCGTACGTCACGTCGTTCCCCTGGGGCCGCCTGTCCGACGACCCGCTGGGCCATTTCGTACGGCTGCGCGCGCACCTGCTGGCCGGTACGGAACCGCCCCCCGAGACCGGGCTTCTCCCCTCGCCGAGGAGCGCGGGGCGCCCACGGGCCGAGCACGGCGGACATGTTCCCGCCGATGACCACTAGGCTGTGGCGCCGTGACCACCGTCCGTCTTCCCCTCTTCCCGCTGAACTCGGTGCTGTTCCCGGGGCTCGTGCTGCCACTGAACGTCTTCGAGGAGCGTTATCGCGCCATGATGCGCGATCTGCTGAAGACCCCCGAGGAGGAACCGCGCCGGTTCGCCGTCGTGGCGATCCGCGACGGCCACGAGGTGGCACCGAGCGCACCTGGCATGCCTGATCCGACGGCCCAGCCCGAGCGGGGCCCGGCGGCCGGCTTCGGGCCCGACCCCCTCAAGTCCTTCCACCGGGTGGGCTGTGTGGCGGACGCGGCGACGATCCGGGAGCGGGCGAACGGCACGTTCGAGGTGCTCGCGACGGGGACGAGCCGGGTACGACTGCTCTCCGTCGACACGTCCGGGCCGTTCCTGACGGCGGAGCTGGAGGAGCTGCCGGAGGAACCGGGCGACGAGGCGGGCGCGCTGGCGGAGGGGGTGCTGCGAGCCTTCCGCCAGTACCAGAAGCGGCTTGCGGGGGCGCGGGAGCGCTCGCTGTCCACGGGCGTCGACCTCCCCGACGAGCCGTCCGTGGTCTCCTACCTGGTCGCGGCGGCGATGATGCACGACATCCCCACCAAGCAGCGCCTGCTCCAGGCCCCCGACACGGCGTCCCGCCTGCGCGACGAGCTGAAACTGCTTCGCGCCGAGACGGCGATCATCCGTAACCTGCCGTCACTGCCCGCGGCGGAGCTGACGCGGGCGCCGACGAGCCTGAACTGAGCCGGGGGCCTGCCATGCCGAAGAAGCCGAACAAGAAACAGCAGCAGTCCGCGGGCACGCCGGCGACAGTGGCCCTGACCGCGGCGGGCGTGGACTTCACCGTCCACTCCTACGACCACGACCCCTCCCACCCGTCCTACGGCGAGGAGGCGGCGGAGGCGATGGGTGTGTCCCCCGACCGGGTCTTCAAGACCCTGGTCGCGGACGTGGACGGCACGCTCACGGTCGCGGTGGTGCCGGTGGCCGGCAGCCTGGACCTGAAGGCCCTGGCGGCGGCGGTCGGCGGCAAACGCGCGGCGATGGCGGACCCGGCCCTGGCCGAGCGCACGACGGGCTATGTCCGGGGCGGTATCTCCCCGCTGGGCCAGCGCAAGAAGCTCCCCACGGTCCTGGACGCGTCGGCGTCGTCCCACACCACGATCTGCGTCTCGGCGGGCCGCCGGGGCCTGGAGGTCGAGCTGTCCCCCGGCTCCCTGGCCACACTGACCGGGGCGACCCTGGCACCCATCGGACGGGCGTGACCGCTCGGCGAAACCCCCGTCCTCGGTCACGTACGGGAGACATGTCGAGGGACGGTCGGGGGCGGCGGGCGCGAAACCCTACGCCGGCGGAGCCGCGTACGGCCCCTCCTCGTACGGCCCCTCCTCGTACGGCGGCTCCGGGTCCCGCGGGCCGAACAGCGCCGTCAGCCCCAGGTGCACCAGCAACGCCGACAACGACCACGCCAGCAACGCCCCCTTCGCCCCCAACTTCAGCGGCGCCGAGAACGTCACCCCCTTCCCGACGGCCTTCGCGTGCGCGATCACGTCCTGCTCCGGCCCCAGCCACGTCCCCAACCGCCACGCCAGCAGTGAGCCGAGCAGCCCGCCGACCCCCAGCGCCACCACCAGCGGCACACCCCCGCGCCGCTGCCACAGGAACACCACGCCCGCGCTCACCGCACCGAACGCCAGCGCCAGCAGCGTGAACGTCCCGTCCACCCCCGCCGCCTGCTCCCCCTCGGTGTCCTTGAGGTAGACCACCCAGCTCTTGCCGGAATGGTCCCCCACCAGGGGGACATGCGGCGCCAGCCACAGCCACAGCAGCCCGAGCAGCGCACCGCTCACCGCCACCGCGAGAGCGATCACCGCGGCCTGACGCAGTTCGGTCTTCATCCCGGGACCGTCCTGTCCGTACTCTGCTCCGAACTCTCCTGCGACCGTCCCGGCAGGCGGCGGCGCCTGCCAGGCCTGGTGCGAGGACTGGTCGTGCGGCGGCGGAGGCGGCGTCAACGGTGCGGTCACTCTGACATCGTGCCAGGTCGGCCTGTGCGGCGCGTCACCGGACGGCTGCCCGGCGGTACGCCCAGGTGGCGACGGCCAGCGAGGCGACCCCGACCCCGGCGCACACACCCAGGTCAACGAGGACGACGGCCCAGTCGGGCCGCGCCCCGAAGGTCCGGGCGTAGGCCTCCACGCCGTACGTCGAAGGCAGCAGGTCACGGGCGAGCTGAATGATCCCCGGCATCCGGTCCGGCGGCAGCACACCGAGCAGCAGCGCCGCCGACATGCCCAACTGCCCGAGCAGCGTGGCGAGTTCGGGCCGCGGCGCGAGCAGCCCGCAGGCGGCGCCGAGCCCGGACAGGGCCGCCCCCGCCAGCGGGATCACGGCGAGGAGAATCCACAGGTTGCTCAGCGGCAGCCCGAACAGCACACACCCGAAGACGGCCGTCACCAGCGTCCCCGGCACGGTGAAGGAGGCGTACGCCGCGGCCGCCCCGAGCACCACGGAGGCCGGCGGCACCGGCAGCGTGGCGTAGTGGTCGAGGCCGCCGCTCGCCCGCAACTGCCCGAAGTACTGCGCGAGCAGGTTCAGGGCCACATAGGCGACGACGACCACCGACGACCCCGCCACCACGGACTGGGCCTCGCCCCGGCTGTCCACCACACCCCGCATCATGATCATGATGCCGACGGACTGGAAGGTCGCCACGAACAGCAGCGGGATCCGCGCCACCCGGGCACGGGACAGCTGCGCCCGGTAGACGGCCACCAGCGACGGCCACAGACGCGCACGCGGGCCCAGCTCGGCCGCCGGGCGCGGCACCGTCTCCTCCAGGGCCAGGGCACCGCCCGGCAGAACCTCCGCGGGTACGACACTCACGTCGCGCAGCTCCTCTTCCCAACGGCATCCACGGCACGTACGGCCGCCGCGCCTTCCCGTACGAGCCCGGTCGCCCCGGCGTTCACGTTCACGCTCATGCCTTCACCAGCCCCTGCCGTGCGGCGCCGCCCAGCGCCAGATAGACGTCCTCCAGGCTGGGCGTGGCGAGCGTGAAGTCGTCGAGGGCGGCGAAGGCTGTCCCGCCGGTCACCGTGGCGACCACGGCACGCGCCTCCTCGGGCGCGAGCCGCAGCGTCCAGCGCCGGCCGGACTCGACGGCACGTTCCCGCAGGACGGCCACCTCGGGCACGTCCAGCGGGGCCCGCTCCCGCCACACCAGTTCGACCCGCACCTCTCCGGCGACCCGTTCCTTGAGCCCGGCCGGGGTGTCACAGGCGATGACCCGCCCCTGGTCGAGCACGGCGACCCGTTCGAGGACCGTCTCGGCCTCGATCACGTTGTGGGTGACCAGGACGACGGTCGCGCCGTGCTCGGCCCGCCGCCGGTCGACGGCGGCCCACACGGCCCGCCGGGCCACCGGATCCATCCCGGTCGTCGGTTCGTCGAGCACCAGCAACGGCCGCTCCCCGACCAGCGCCGCGGCGAAACAGGCCAGCCGCCGCTGCCCTCCGGAGAGCTTCTTGATCGCCCGACCGGCGAGCGGCCCGAGCCCCAGCTCCTCGATCACGGCGTCCCGCTCGGCGCGGGCCTGCCGTACGTCCAGGCCGCGCAGCCGCCCGGTGGTCTCGGCGGCGAGGGACACGGTCAGCTCGTCGAGGGCGCTGGACTCCTGACCGAGATAGGCGAGGATCCGCGCGGCCCGCTCCGGGTGCCGCACGATGTCGTGCCCGAGGATCTCGACGCTGCCGGCGTCGGGCCGCAGCAGCCCGGTGAGCTGCCGTACGAGGGTCGACTTGCCGGCCCCGTTCGGCCCGAGCAGCCCGAAGATCTCCCCGCGCCGGACATCGAGGTCCACCCCGTCGGTGGCCCGGACCTCGGGCACCGCGGAAACACCGCGCCGCCCTTTGACCGCGGCGTAGGTCTTGGTCAGCCCACGCACGGCACACACCACGTCGCTCTGCTGCCGAAGTGCCCGACCCACGCCCGTACTCACAAGGGACGAGACTACGGGGTCGGCCCCGTTTACTCGCCTTTGGGGCAGTCGGCTTCGCAACCCCGGGGCTCACTCATTCGGCCGGCGCATGCTCGGCCGCCCCCGCCGGCACATCGATCTCTCTCCAGAACCCCGCCCGGATGGCGTACCGGTCATGCTCGTCGATCTGGTCGTCCTTGTGCGCCAGCAACCCGAACCGGGCCGCGTACCGCAGCAGCTCCCCGTCGATCCGATGCGGAATGCGCGGATACATCCCGGACAGCTTCTGCACATGGTTCTGGTCGCCCAGCCGGGAGGTCCACCGCCGGGCGAACACCTGGCCGACCTCGTACGGATCCCCGCCGACGGTCGTGATGTCCTCCTCCCGGTCGGCCCACCGCTGCTCCGCGGTCGTCAGCTGCGCCAGCGTCGGCATGGAGGCGGCCTCCGCCGGTTCCGCGACGGCCCCCGGCCGGTCCACCCACCCCTTGTCGGAGGACCACCGCAGGGTCGCGGTGGTCGCCGGATGCTGCACCACCGGCTGCGCGCCCGGCGCCCGCAGCGCGGCCAGGTCCTTCGGCGTGGGCACCCCCTTGGGCGCAGGCACCCGCTCGGACGACCCGTTCTCCGCCGCGCTCGCCGCGGGCGCCCGCTCCGCCTCCTCGGCCCCCGACTCGGCCGCGCCCGCCAGCCCCGAGTCGGGCAGCGGCGCGGAGAGGATCGCGGCGATCTCCGGCCGCGGCGCCGGCGGCGGGGCACAGACCGCGGTCAGCTCCTTCGCCCGTACGGCCTGGGTGATCCACGCGCGGTCCAGGACCCGCCGCTCGTCGGCCTCCGCGACCAGGTCCTCGGACTGGTTGTAGTCCCCGTCGGCGGCCTGCACGGCCCACAGGTGTACGGCGACCCCGTGCTCCTTCGCGGCCATCATGCCCGGCAGCAGATCGCCGTCGCCGGTCACCAGCACGACGTCGGAGCAGGCGCGGTTGCGGGCCAGCTCGGTCAGCTCGGCGTGCATGGCCGCGTCCACGCCCTTCTGGGCCCAGCGTCCGTCGCTGCGGGTCAGCGCGCCGAGCCGGACGGTCACCCGGGGCATCACACGCAACCGCCGGTGTTCGGGCTGCGGGACGCGGTCGGGGGCGCCGTCGAACCAGTAGATGCGCAGCAGTGGACGCTCGGTGTCGGATTCCGCGCGTTCGCGCAGCGCCTGGATGAGCGCGGCGTGGTCGACGGTGATCCGGGATCGGGAGGGCTCACCGGCGAGGAGACTGGCGGCGGCACCCAGCAGATACCCGGCGTCCACCAGGACGATGCAGCGGTCCACGCGACTCACCCTCTTTCCGGGAGGTTTGCTTTCGGGGCTTCCTTCGAGTCTGCCCGACGGCGCGGGGGTTAACGGCCCGAACTCGATCTTCGGCGTGGCGTTTCGGCACCTTGCTCTCCGACAAACCCTGTCACACACGGTAATTATCCGAAATGCGTCTGTTGTCAGCCTATGTGAATCTGAATTCGGCCCCTAGATCCCCCACAGGAGGCAGATCACCATGGCCAAGAACAAGAACCGCAAGCAGGGTGGCTCGCAGAACCGCGCGCCGCAGGCCGAGCAGGCCCACGAGCACACGCAGCGTACGTCGACGGAGTCCCACGACTCGCCGGTGTCGCACATTCAGGGCAGCCCCGCGGATGTTGCCCGTAAGCAGCAGAAGCGCTTCGGCCACAACTGAGCGGACTGCCCAGGTCCCTCAGGGCTGTTGAAGCCCAGCACACAGAAGGGGCGCACCCGTCGCGGGTGCGCCCCTTCCGCGCGTGTACGACAGGGCCTAGCCGGCCAGGCAGGACGGGCCGAGCAGCACCTTCAGGTCGCCGAACAGGGCCGGGTCGGGCTTCACCCGGTGCCGGTCGAGGCGCAGCACGGTCGTCTTGGTCGGGCCCTGGAGCTTGATCCGGACCTCGCTGTCGCCCTTGTGGTGGCTGAGGATCTCGCCGAGGCGGCTGACCATGGGCGGGGTGACCCGGGTGGCGGGGATGGTGAGGATCACGGGCGCGTTGGCGCCCGCGGCGGACAGGTCGGGGATCGTCAGCTCCATCGCCACCAGGCGGGGCACGTCCTCGCGCTTGTCGAGGCGGCCCTTGACGAACACGACCGCGTCCTCGACGAGTTGGGTCGAGATGAGCTGGTAGGTCGCCGGGAAGAACATGCACTCGATGGAGCCGGCGAGGTCCTCGACGGTGGCGATCGCCCAGGCGTTGCCCTGCTTGGTCATCTTGCGCTGGAGACCGGAGATGATCCCGCCGATGGTGACCACCGCGCCGTCGGCGTGCTCGCCGCCGGTGAGCTGGGCGATGCCCGCGTCGGCCTTGTCGGAGAGCACGTGCTCCAGACCGAAGAGCGGGTGGTCGGAGACGTACAGACCGAGCATCTCCCGCTCCTGGGCGAGCAGATAGGTCTTGTCCCACTCCTCGGTGGTGAACTCCACGTCGAGGCCGAACCCGGGCTCGCTGCTCTCCTCCTCGCCCATCCCGCCGAAGAGGTCGAACTGGCCCTCGGCCTCCTTGCGCTTGACCGCGACCACGTTGTCGATCATCGGCTCGTACTGGGCGGTGAGGCCCTTGCGGGTGTGCCCGAGCGCGTCGAAGGCGCCCGCCTTGATGAGGGATTCCGTGGTCCGCTTGTTGCAGGCGGTGGCGTCGACCTTGTCCAGGTAGTCGGGGAAGGAGGCGAACTTCCCCTTCGCCTTGCGGGCCTTGATGATCGACTCGACGACGCCCGTGCCGACGTTGCGTACGGCCTCCAGGCCGAAGAGGATCACGTCGTCGCCCTGGGCGGCGAAGTTGTGCACCGACTCGTTGACGTTCGGCGGGAGCACCTTGATGCCCATGCGGCGGCACTCGTTGAGGTAGACGGCCGACTTGTCCTTGTCGTCCTTGACCGAGGTGAGCAGCCCGGCCATGTACTCGGCGGGGTGGTTCGCCTTGAGGTACGCGGTCCAGTAGGAGACCAGTCCGTACGCCGCCGAGTGGGCCTTGTTGAAGGCGTAGCCGGCGAACGGGACCAGCACGTCCCACAGGGCCTGGATGGCCTCGTCGCTGTAGCCCTTGTCGCGGGCGCCCTTCTGGAAGAGGACGAAGTTCTTGGCCAGTTCGTCGGGCTTCTTCTTGCCCATCACACGGCGGAGGATGTCGGCCTCGCCGAGCGAGTATCCGGCGATGATCTGGGCGGCCTTCTGCACCTGCTCCTGGTACACGATCAGGCCGTAGGTGACGTCCAGGACCTCCCTGAGCGGCTCCTCCAGCTCGGGGTGGATGGGCGTGATCTCCTGGAGCTTGTTCTTGCGCAGCGCGTAGTTGGTGTGCGAGTCCATGCCCATCGGGCCGGGACGGTAGAGCGCCGACACGGCGGAGATGTCTTCGAAGTTGTCGGGCTTCATCAGGCGCAGCAGCGAGCGCATGGGGCCGCCGTCGAACTGGAAGACGCCGAGGGTGTCGCCGCGCTGGAGGAGTTCGAAGGTCTTCGGGTCGTCGAGCGGCAGGGCCAGCAGGTCGAGGTCGACGCCCTTGTTGGACTTCACCATCTTGACGGCGTCGTCCATGATCGTCAGGTTGCGCAGACCGAGGAAGTCCATCTTCAGCAGGCCGAGCGACTCGCACTGCGGGTAGTCCCACTGCGTGATGGTCACGCCGTCGGTGTGCCGCACCCAGATCGGGGCGTGGTCGACGATGGGCTCGCTGGACATGATCACGCCGGCCGCGTGCACACCCATCTGCCGGACCAGGCCCTCGACGCCCTTGGCGGTGTCGATGACCTTCTTGACGTCCGGTTCGTTCTCGTACATCCCGCGGATCTCGCCCGCCTCGTTGTAGCGCGGGTGCGAGGGGTTGGTGATGCCGTCCAGGTCGATGCCCTTGCCGAGGACGTCGGCGGGCATCGCCTTGGTGAGGCGGTCGCCCATCGCGTACGGGTAGCCCAGCACGCGCGCGGAGTCCTTGATGGCGTTCTTGGCCTTGATCTTGCCGTAGGTGCCGATCATGGCGACCTTGTCGGCGCCGTACTTCTCCGTCACGTACCTGATCACCTCGACGCGCCGGCGCTCGTCGAAGTCGATGTCGACGTCGGGCATGGAGACGCGCTCGGGGTTGAGGAACCGCTCGAAGATCAGACCGTGCGGGATCGGGTCGAGGTCGGTGATGCCCATGGCGTAGGCGACGATCGAACCGGCCGCGGAGCCTCGGCCGGGGCCGACCGCGATGCCGTTGTTCTTGGCCCACATGATGAAGTCGGCGACCACGAGGAAGTAGCCGGGGAACCCCATCTGGATGATGACGTCCATCTCGTAGTCGGCCTGCTTCTGGCGGTCTTCGGGGATGCCGTCGGGGAAGCGGCGCTCCATGCCGCGGCGGACCTCCTCCTTGAACCAGGTGACCTCGGTGTAGCCCTCGGGGATGTCGAACTTGGGCATCAGGTCGCGCTTCTCGAACATGCCGGTGGTGTCCACCATCTCGGCGACGAGGAGCGTGTTGGCGCAGCCCTGCTGCCAGGCGTCCGAGGAGTCGATGGCGTACATCTCGTCCGTGGACTTCAGGTAGTAGCCGGTGCCGTCGAACTTGAAGCGGTCCGGGTCGGAGAGGTTCTTGCCGGTCTGGATGCACAGGAGGGCGTCGTGGGCGGTCGCCTCGTGCGCGTACGTGTAGTGCGAGTCGTTGGTGACCAGCGGGGGGATGCCGAGCTTCTTGCCGATCTCCAGGAGGCCGTCGCGGACCCGGTGCTCGATCTCGATGCCGTGGTCCATCAGCTCCAGGAAGTAGCGGTCCTTGCCGAAGATGTCCTGGTAGTCGGCGGCCGCCTTCAGGGCCTCGTCGTACTGGCCGAGGCGCAGCCGGGTCTGGAGCTCGCCGGAGGGGCAGCCGGTGGAGGCCACGATCCCCTCGGACCACTGGGCGATGGTCTCCTTGTCCATCCGGGGCCACTTCTGCAGCCAGCCCTCGGCATAGGCGTCGGAGGAGAGCTTGAAGAGGTTGTGCAGGCCGGTGCTGTTCACCGCCCACATCGTCTTGTGGGTGTAACCGCCGGAGCCGGAGACGTCGTCCCGCTTCTGGTGCGGCTGGCCCCACTGGATCTTGCGCTTGTTGCGCCGGGACTCGGGGGCGACATACGCCTCGATCCCGATGATCGGGGTGACTCCGGCCTTCTGCGCGGAGTGGAAGAAGTCGTAGGCCCCGTGGAGGTTGCCGTGGTCGGACATGGCGATGTGTGTCATGCCCATCTCGTTGCAGGCGTTGAACATGTCCTTCAGCCGCGCGGCACCGTCCAGCAGCGAGTACTGGGTGTGGACGTGCAGGTGCGTGAACGGCGGCTTTGACACGGTTTCGGCCTCCAAATTAAGCAGGTGCGGCGCGAAGCGCCTCGTTGAGGGGCGGTGGTCGGGTGACGGGTGGGCGGGCGTCGACGATCTTCCGACCGGCTGCGGACAGTCTGGTGGGACGGCGAAATCCTATGCCTCGGCACTGACAATCCGCCCGCCACCCCGCGTACCTTCGGGCGAAGAAAGCGGGCACTCCCCCCGACCTTCGCACGTTGGTCCGGAGGAGAGATCCGGCCCACACGTCACGCACCACCCGTACCAGGAGGCACCCAGCGATGTCGGTCCCCCAGCTCAACGGCGAGCAGCGCGGCGAGGAGATCCTCGCCGTCTTCGACACCGCCTTCGGCGAGCTCCTGGCCGCCGACCCGGCCGCGTTCCGCGTGAAGTTCCGGAAGATGGCGGCCTCGGCCTTCGCCTTCTACCGGGGCACGGCGGCGCTCTTCTACCACGACGTGGACGCGGAGAAGCGCGGCGGCCCGTTCCTGGACGAGCGCACCTCGCGCGTGTGGATCCACGGCGACCTGCACGCGGAGAACTTCGGCACGTACATGGACTCCAACGGCCGCCTGGTCTTCAACGTCAACGACTTCGACGAGGCCTACGTCGGCCCCTTCACCTGGGACCTGAAGCGCTTCTCCGCCTCCGTCGCGCTGATCGGGTACGCGAAGGCGCTCAGCGACGAGCAGATCACCGAGCTGGTCGAGGTGTACGCGGGCGCGTACCGGGAGCGGATCCACGCGCTGGCGACCGGCGCGAAGAGCGACGAGGTGCCGCCGTTCACCCTGGACTCCGCCGAGGGCCCGCTGCTCGGCGCGCTGCGCGCGGCCCGCTCGCTGACCCGCTTCGAGCTGCTGGACTCGATGACGGAGATCCGTGACTTCGAGCGCCGCTTCGCCTCCGGCGGCGGCTCGATCGAGCTGGACGCCGCCACCCGCTACAAGGTGCTGGCGGCCTTCGACGGCTATCTGGAGACGCTTCCGGAGTCGTCCCTGTCCCGCCCGGACTCCTACCGCGTCAAGGACGTCGTCGGCCGGCGTGGCATCGGCATCGGTTCGGCCGGTCTGCCGTCGTACAACATCCTCCTGGAGGGCTCCACGGACGCCCTGGAGAACGACGTCGTGATCTACATCAAGCAGGCCCAGACCCCGGCCGTGTCCCGGCACGTCACGGACCCGGCGATCCGGGACTACTTCCAGCACGAGGGCCACCGCACGGTGATCTCCCAGCGCGCCCTGCAGGCGCACGCCGACCCGTGGCTGGGCTGGACCGAGCTGGACGGCTCGGGGCAGCTGGTCGCCGAGGTGTCGCCGTACGCGGTGGACCTGGACTGGAGCGACATCGACGACCCGGAGGAGATCGCGGCGGTCGTCGCGGACCTCGGCCGGGCCACGGCGTCGATGCACTCGGCGGCCGACGACCAGTCCGGTGAGTCCCTGGTGCCGTTCTCCACCGAGCGGGCCATCGACGCGGCGATCGCGGCGGACCCCGATGAGGGCGCGGGCTTCGATCAGCTCATTGTGGACTTCGCGCACACCTACGGCGCACGCGCGCGTGCCGACCACCAGATCTTCGTCGACCTGTTCCGCAACGGCCGCATTCCAGGGCTGTAACCTTCGCGGATTCACAGGGCTCTTTTAGGGGTCCCTTACATGAGTACGTGACAGACTCTCCACCGCTATGGACATATCCGGGACCCAGCTCAGAGCCGTGCGCGCGGCGCTGTTCACGGCCTTCGTCGTGACGCTCAGCACCGCGTCGCACGTGCTGCTGTCCCGGGCCCCGCTGCCGTTCACCACGGTGGCCGCGGTCGCCGCCGGTGTGTTCGTCACGGCGTACGCGCTGGCGGGCCGCGAGCGCGGCTTCGGCCGGATCGCGGCCCTGCTGGTCCCGCTGGAGCTGGCCGCCGACACGGTCTTCACCACCGGCCAGCACGCCTGCTACGGCCGGGCCGGCGGCCCCATCGCGGGCCCCCTGCGCGCGGTCGGCTTCGACATGCTGTGCCGGGGCGGCACGGTGGGCACCCCGCTGGCCCAGATGACCGGCGGCTCCCGGGCCGCCGCGGCGCTCGCCCACGCCGACCCGACCGCGGCCTGGCTGCTGCTCGCCGCGCACATCGGCGTCGGCCTGCTGGCCGCCGCCTGGCTGCGCCGCGGCGAGCGCGCCCTGACCCAGCTGCTGCGCGCGATCGCCGCCACCACCTTCCGCCCGCTGCTCCTCGCGGTCGCCGCGGGCACGGTCCGCCGGCTGGCTCCGGTACGACGGCTGCCGCGCCCGGCGCCGCGTACGGCCGCCGCCCGCGACCTGGTCCTCGTGCACTCCCTGGGACGGCGTGGACCGCCGTGCTCCCGGGCGCTCGCCCTGCCCTTCGCCTGAGCGCCCCTCCCCCGCGAGCACACCCGTCGTTCGAGCACGACGAGTCCCCCACACGTATCCCGCGTACGACATGTGCGCGTCCCATATGGAGATCACCAATATGAGCCAGCGGAACAGCCAGACCGCCAAGAACGCGGCCCGGGAGCGGCTGCGCGTCGAGCGCGAGAAGCAGGCCAAGCGGGCCAAGGTCAAGCGCCAGGTCATCGTGGCCTGCTCGGTCGTGGCCGTGCTTGCCGCGGCTGGCGGCATAGGCTACGCCGTCGTCCAGGCCAACAAGCCCGGCTACTGGGAGGACGAGAAGTCCGCCAAGGTCGTCGCCCCGGCCAACACCACGGGCACCGACGGCACCACGGTCGTGATCGGCAAGTCCACCGCCCCGAAGACCCTCAAGGTCTACGAGGACCCGCGCTGCCCGATCTGCGCCCAGTTCGAGCAGACGGTCGGCTCCACGGTGAAGAAGGACATCGACGACGGCAAGTTCAAGATCCAGTACGTCGGCGGCACGTTCATCGACGGCGACTCGCTGGGCAAGGGCAAGATCGGCACCAACGGCGAGGGCTCCAAGAACGCGATGAGCGCCATGGGCGCCGCGCTGAACGTCAGCCCGGAGGCGTTCCTGGAGTACAAGACCGCGCTGTACTCCACGAAGTGGCACCCCGAGGAGACGGACGACAAGTTCAAGAACGACAGCTACCTCATCCAGGTCGCCGACACCGTCCCGGCGCTGAAGAACAACAAGACCTTCCAGGACGCGGTCAAGTCCGGCAAGTACGACGCCTGGGCGCTGGCCATGTCGAAGACCTTCGACACCAACAAGGACGGCGTGACGGGCACCCCGAGCTTCGTCATGAACGGCAAGATGCTGACGGCCGACTCCAGCGGCAACCCGCCGATGACGGTCGCGGCCTTCAACTCCGTGGTGGACGCGGCGCTCAAGGCGTAACCCGGCCTCTGTGCACAGGTGCAGCACCAGCTCCACGTGAAGAGCAGGCGAACTTTCACTGGTTCGCCTGCTCTTGTTCATACTGGTCAGTAACCTGGTCGGCCGTGACCAGTCGATACAGATCAACTCAGGCTTCCGAGGGTGCCAACACTTTCTCCCCCCGCCGCCGTACGGTCGTCAAGGCCGCGGCGGCGACCGCTGTCCTGGCCGCCCCGCTCGCCGCCGCGCTGCCGGCCCGGGCCGCCTCGGACGCACCCGCCTTCCTGCACGGCATCGCCTCCGGCGACCCGCTGCCCGACGGCGTCCTGCTGTGGACCCGGATGACGCCGACCGCCGATGCCGTACCCGGCTCCGGTGTCGGCGCCGACACCGAGGTCAGCTGGGTCGTCGCCACCGACAAGGCGCTGACGAACGTCGTCTCCCGCGGCTCCACCACCGCGACCGCCGCCTCCGACCACACCGTCAAGGCGGACATACGCGGCCTGGCCCCGGCCACCGACTACTGGTTCCGCTTCTCGGCCGGCGGCACGGACTCCTCGGTGGGGCGCACCCGCACCGCCCCGGCGACCGACGCAACCGTCTCCGGCCTGCGCTTCGGTGTGGTCTCCTGCGCCAACTGGGAGGCCGGTTACTTCGCCTCGTACCGTCATCTCGCCGCCCGGAGCGACCTCGACGCCTGGCTGCACCTCGGCGACTACATCTACGAGTACGGCACCGGCGAGTACGGCACCCGTGACACCGTGGTCCGCCAGCACGCGCCCACCCACGAGATCACCACCCTCGCCGACTACCGCACCCGGCACGGCAAGTACAAGACCGACACCGACCTGCAAGCCCTGCACGCCAAGGCGCCGGTCATCGCGATCTGGGACGACCACGAGTTCGCCAACGACTCCTGGTCCGGCGGTGCCGAGAACCACACCGAGGGCACCGAAGGCACCTGGACGGCCCGTCAGGCCGCCGCCAAGCAGGCCTACTTCGAGTGGATGCCGGTCCGCCCGGCCATCGCCGGCACCACCTACCGCCGGCTGCGCTTCGGCAAGCTCGCCGACCTCTCCCTGCTCGACCTGCGCTCCTTCCGCTCCCAGCAGGTCTCGGCGGGCAGCGGCTCGGTCGACGACCCGGACCGCACCATCACCGGCCGCGCCCAGCTCGACTGGCTGAAGGCCGGGCTGAAGTCCTCCGACACCACCTGGCGGCTGGTCGGCAACTCGGTGATGATCTCGCCGTTCGCCATCGGCTCGCTCTCCGCCGACCTGCTCAAGCCGCTCGCCAAGCTGCTCGGCCTGCCGCAGGACGGCCTCGCCCTCAACACCGACCAGTGGGACGGCTACACCGACGACCGCCGCGAACTCCTCGCCCACCTGCGCTCCAACGCTATCGGCAACACGGTGTTCCTGACCGGCGACATCCACATGGCCTGGGCCAACGACGTGCCGGTGGACGCCGGGACCTACCCGCTCTCCGCCTCGGCCGCCACGGAGTTCGTGGTCACCTCGGTGACCTCCGACAACCTGGACGACATCCTCAAGGTCTCCCCGGGCGTCGTCTCCACCGTCGCCGCGCCGGTCATCCAGCTGGCCAACCGCCACGTGCACTGGGTCGACACCGACCGGCACGGCTACGGCGTCCTGGACATCACCGCCGCCCGGGCGCAGATGGACTACTACGTCCTCTCCGACAAGACGAAGGCCGACGCGACCTCGTCCTGGGAGCGTTCGTACCGCACCCGCAGCGGCACCCAGAAGGTCGAGCGCACCTACGACCCGGTGTAGCCGTCACCTACAGCGTGCCGAGGAAGCCGAGCGCCACCCGCCAGGTGGCCTCGGCGGCCTCCTCGTCGTAGTCCGGCAGCCCGGGGTCGGTGTAGAGATGGCCGGCGCCCGCGTACCGGTAGATCTCCACATCGGCGCCGGCCCGGCCCATCTGCAGATACCAGGCGCTCAGCCAGTCGTCCGTCTCGAAGGCGTCCGGCTCGGCCACGTGCAGCTGCACCGGCAGCTCGTCGACCGAGGCGTTCGGCGCGATGTCCGACGTGCCGTGCACAAGCAGCAGCCCACGCGCCCGCTGGTCGCCCAGCGCCAGCGTCTGCGCGATCGAGGCGCCCAGCGAGAACCCCGCGTACACCAGCCCGCGCTCCGAGTACGGCGCCGCCGCCAGCACGGCCCGCCTCAGCAGCTCGTCCTTGCCGATCGAGTCGTTGAACTCCATGCCCTCCTCGACCGTGTCGAACGTGCGCCCCTCGAAGAGGTCCGGCGTCCACACCTCGTGCCCCGCGGCACGCAGCCGGTCCGCGGCCTCGCGCACCGCGGGCCTGAGGCCATAGGTCGAGTGAAAGAGCATGATGTTCATGAGCCCATGGTGCCAGCCGGACCGACAGCGGTTGTGACGCCCTCGACACCGATCCGCATGTTCAGGACCCCCCTGATCTGGTTACGTTCGGACCCATGGAGATGGAGAACGTACTCCGCCCGCTTGTCGTGGTCGGCGGCTCGGTCGTCCTCACCCTGCTGATCGGCTGGGCGACCGACCTGCTGCTGCGCAAGGCCGACGCGCGGCACAGCGAGACAGCCCTGTGGGGCCTGCTGCGCCGTGCCCGCATCCCCTACCAGCTCGTGCTGTGCTCGGCCATGCTCAGAGGTTCCTACGATCAGGCCGAGGTGCTGCTGGGACACCGGGTCGCCGTCGGCCAGATGCTGACCCTGGTGCTGATCGGGTCGACCGCGTGGCTGGTGGTGCGGATCGCGGCGGCGATCGTCGAGACCTCGTACACCCGCTACGCCCGTGCCCATACCGACGCGGCCCGGGTCCGCCGGGTGCGCACCCAGGTGTCGCTGATCATGCGGGTGGTGACGGCGATCGTCGGCGTGGTGGCCGTGGCGGCGATGCTGCTGACCTTCCCGGCGATGCGCGCGGCCGGCGCCTCACTGCTGGCCTCCGCCGGAATCCTCGGCATCGTCGCCGGTGTGGCCGCCCAGTCCACGCTGGCGAACATGTTCGCGGGTCTGCAGATCGCCTTCGGCGACATGGTGCGCCTCGGCGACACGGTCGTGGTCGACGACGAGTGGGGCACGGTCGAGGAGATCACCCTGACCTTTCTGACGGTACGGACCTGGGACGAGCGCCGGATCACGATGCCGGTGTCGTACTTCACCTCCAAATCATTCGAGAACTGGTCCCGGGGCACCCCGCAGATGACCGGGATCGTCTACTGGCACCTCGACCACTCGGCGCCGATCGATTCGATGCGCGAGAAGCTCCAGGACATCCTGCGCGAGTGCCCCGCCTGGGACGGGCGGGCCTACGGCCTGGCGGTCACCGACTCCACCCCGAACACCATCCAGGTGCGAGCCCTGGCGACCGCCAAGGACGCGGACGACATCTGGACGGTCCGGGTGACGGTCCGCGAACAGATGATCACCTGGCTGACCGCCGAGCACCCCTACGCCCTGCCCCGGGTCAACACGGCCGACGCGGTCCTCCCGCCGGGCGGGATCATCCCCTCCCAGGACGGGGCGGCGGGCCGGCGCCTGCACGAGCCGCCCCGCACCGGCCGCGGCTGACCGCCCCCGTCAGTGGCCGCGTTCGGCGCCGCCGTTGACCTGGACGATCTGTGAGGTGATGTGCCCCGCGGCCGGGGAGGCCAGCCAGTGCAGGGTGGCGGCGACGTCACCCGGTATGCCGGCCCGCCCGGTCGACGTCTCGGCGACGAGCCCCTCCCGCCGTGTCTCCTCGACCGGGCCGCCGAAGAACTCGGTGTCCTCGATGTACCCGGGGGCGACCACGTTCACGGTGACCCCGCGCGGCCCCAGCTGCCGGGCAAGATCGTGGGCGTACGGATGCAGGGCGGCCTTGGCGGCGGCGTAGGACCCGGTCCCCGAGCCCCGGTAGGCGGCGATGGAGCTGAGGAACAGCACCCGCCCGCCAGGGTCGGCGAGCCGGTCCTTCAGCGCCTCCGTGAGCAGGACGGCGCTCAGCGTGTTCTGCCGGAAGTTGCCCGTCCAGGTGCGGGCGACGGCGTCGAGTGGATCGCCGGCCTCCGCGTCGGGCGCGAACGCCGCGTTCCCTCCGGCGCTGTGGACGAGCACGTCCACGGTCCCGATCTCGTCGGCGACGTACCGTGCCACGCTCCGTACGTCGGCCGGCTCGGTCAGATCGGCGGCGTACCAGACCGCCCCCGGCACCCCTGCCTTTTCCAGCACCGCTCTGCGCCGCCCGAGCAGCAGCACCCGATCCCCGTCGGCGGCGAACACCCGCGCGGCGGCGAGCCCGATTCCTGTTCCTCCACCACTGATCACAATGTTCCGAGCCATGATCCGAGACTACGAGCGCACCGCCGACCTCGCCTTCGGATATCCACAGCCGCCACTTGTTTGTATGACTACCACTCCGCCGGACCAGCCGTGGGCGATCAGCGCAGGCTACGGACGTCCAGATGCCGCAGCACCCGGTCCACGATCTCCGGATCCGCCCCCGGCTCGCTCCGCGCCGCCAGCACCTCGTGCCGCGCCGCGCTGAGCATCTCCTGCTGGATCCGCCGCAACCGCTTCAACCGCTTCGCCCGCTTGTCGTGCCCCTCCCGCCGCTCGTCCTCCGCCACGTCGGGGCTGATCCGGAACCCGATCTCGAAGGCCCGCCGCAGCATCTGCTCCGACACGTCCTCCGGCAGGTCCTCGACCTGCTCGATCTCCCGCAGCCGGCGCCGTGCCGCCTTCGCCGCCCGTACCGCCAGTTCCTTCTCGAACTCCTTCTCCTGGTCGGTGTCGGCCCGTACCCCCAGCCGCTTCACCAGCCATGGCAGGGTCAGCCCCTGGAGCACCAGCGTCGCCATGATCACACCGAACGCGACGAAGACGATCTCGTTCCGGTCCGGGAAGGCGGATCCGTCGTCGGTTTTCAGCGGAATGGCCAGGGCCAGCGCCACCGAGGCCACCCCGCGCATCCCGGACCACCACATCACCACGGTCTCCCGCCAGCTGGTCGGGATCTCCTCGTCGTAGTCCCGCCGGGCGTGCAGCCGCTTGGTCAGCCAGGTCGCCGGCAGCAGCCACGCCAGCCGGACCACGACGACCACGCCCACGATCGCGGCCGCCCAGCCGAGCAGCTCGCCCCAGCGGCCGGACGCCGTACGGATCGCGTTGTGCAGTTCCAGGCCGATCAGCCCGAACGCGACGCCGGTGACGAGCGTGTCGACGATGTCCCAGAAGGTGTATCCGGCGAGTCGTGTCATGACGTCGTCGGCGTCGGTGGCGTACTCGGCGATGAACAGCGCGGTGGTGAGCACGGCGAGCACCCCGGAGCCGTGCAGTTCCTCGGCGAGGACGTAGGAGACGTACGGGACGAGCAGGGTCAGGCCGATCTGGAGGGTGGCGTCACCCAGCACGTCCATCAGCTTGTTCGCGCCCCAGCCGAGCGCCAGCCCCACGGCGATCGCGACCACGGCGGACAGCAGGAAGTCCAGCCCGGCCCGCCAGGGCGAGAACGTGCCGCTGACCACGGCGGCGATCGCCACGTGGTAGAGAACGATGGCCGTGACGTCGTTGAAGAGGCCCTCGCCCTCCAGGATCGACACCAGTCGGCGCGGCAGCCCGAGCTGCCCGGCGACGGCGGTCGCGGCGACCGGGTCGGGCGGGGCGACCAGCGCGCCCAGCGCCACCGCGGCGGCGATCGGCAGCCCGGGCACGATCGCGTTGGCGACGACCGCCACGCACACCGTGGTGACGAACACCAGCGCCACGGCGAGCAGGAAGATCGGCCGGATGTTGGCCGCGAACTGCCGCCAGGAGGTCCGCCGTACCGCCGCGTAGAGCAGCGGTGGCAGCAGGCCGGGCAGGATCAGCTCGGGCGGGATGTTCACGTTCGGCACGAAGTCGGCGACCGCCAGGACGATCCCGAACAGGGTCACCAGCACGGGAGCCGGCAGCCCCAGCCGGTCGCCCACCGGGACGCTCACCAGGGCCCCGAGCAGCAGCACGAACAACAGGGCCAACTGATCCACGGCCAGCACTCCGGGAGTCGACGATCACACAGCGGGCCTCAAGCGTGCCATGCGGTCTTCCGGCGTGCTCCGCCCTACAGCGCGCGCCGCATCCCCCGGTGCGGGATGCCCGCCTCCTCGTACTCCGGACCGTAGGGCTCGTAGCCCAGTCGCTCGTAGAAGCCCAGCGCGTGCGTCTGCGCGTGCAGGTCCACCGCCCTCAGGCCACGCGCGCGTGCGGCGTCCTCGATGGCCCGGACCAGGGCCACGCCTATGCCGAGCCCCCGGGCCTCCTGGGAGACCGCGAGCCGGCCCAGGGAGCCGAGGGACGGATCGCCGTCGGTCTTCTCCGCCGTCGTCTCGCCGAACAGCAGCCGGCCGGTGCCCAGCGGCACGCCGTCCTCGCGGATCGCGAGCACATGCAGGGCCGTGGCGTCGTACTCGTCGTACTCCAGGTCCTCGGGAACGCCCTGTTCGACGACGAAGACCTGCTTGCGCACGGCGAAACACGCCTCCAGGTCGGCGGGATCCTCGGCGACCCGCACCTCGTACGCGCGGGTACTCATCCGTACGTCTCCTCGCGGACCTGGTCCAGCGCCTGCTGCAGGTCGGCCGGGTAGTCACTCTCGAACTCGACCCAGTCGCCGCTCCCGGGGTGCTCGAAGCCGAGCCGGACCGCGTGCAGCCACTGGCGGGTCAGGCGCAGACGCTTGGCGAGCGTCGGGTCGGCGCCGTAGGTCAGGTCGCCGACGCAGGGGTGGCGGTGGGCGGCCATGTGCACGCGGATCTGGTGGGTGCGGCCGGTCTCCAGCTTCACGTCGAGCAGGGAGGCCGCGCGGAACGCCTCGATCAGGTCGTAGTGGGTCACGGAGGGCTTGCCCTCGGCCGTGACCGCCCACTTGTAGTCGTGCTGGGGGTGGCGGCCGATGGGGGCGTCGATGGTGCCGCTGGTCGGGTCCGGATGGCCCTGCACGACCGTGTGGTAGCGCTTGTCGACCGTGCGCTCCTTGAACTGGCGCTTGAGCGAGGTGTACGCGCGCTCCGACTTGGCCACCACCATCAGGCCGGAGGTGCCGACGTCGAGGCGGTGCACGATGCCCTGGCGCTCGGCGGCGCCGGAGGTGGAGATGCGGTAGCCGGCGGCCGCCAGACCGCCGATCACGGTCGGGCCGGTCCAGCCGGGGCTGGGGTGCGCGGCCACGCCGACGGGCTTGACGATCACGACCACGTCATCGTCGTCGTGCACGATCTCCATGCCCTCGACGGGCTCCGCGACGATCTGCACGGGCGCGGGCGCCCCCGGCATCTCGACCTCAAGCCAGGCGCCGCCGCTCACCCGCTCGGACTTGCCGACCACCGCGCCGTCGACCTGGACCTTGCCCTCCGCGGCCAGCTCGGCCGCCTTGGTGCGGGAGAAGCCGAACATGCGGGAGATGGCGGCGTCGACGCGCTCGCCCTCCAGGCCGTCGGGCACGGGCAGGGTTCGGATCTCGGGAACGGTGCTCACCCGTCGAGTATGCCGGACGGCACCGACAGCCCCGTACGCAAGCCCTTCCGGCCCCCCGGCCCGGCTCCGGCCCGGGTCAGTCCTTGTGGACGGTCCCGTCCGGGTCCAGGCCGCGGAAGGAGAGCAGGACGATCAGGACGCCGCCGCAGACGATCGCCGAGTCGGCCAGGTTGAACACCGCGAACCCCTTGGGTGCGATGAAGTCGACGACCTGGCCCTCGAAGACGCCGGGCGAGCGGAAGATCCGGTCGGTGAGGTTGCCGAGCGCGCCACCGAGCAGCAGGCCGAGCGCGACCGCCCAGGGGAAGCTGTAGAGCTTGCGGGCCAGGCGGAAGATCACAACGATCACGGCCGCCGCGATCACCGTGAAGATGATCGTGAAGGCGCCGCCGAACCCGAAGGCCGCGCCCGGGTTGCGGATCGCGTGGAACTCCAGCCAGTCACCGATGACCTCGATCGACGCGTGGTGCTCCAGCTTCGCGACCACGATCATCTTGCTGACCAGGTCGAGGGCGTACGCGAAGGCGGCCACCGCGAACAGCACGGCGATCCGGCGCCCGCGCCCGGGCCGCCGCTCGTCCCCGGTCCGCTGCTGCTCCGCGCCGGACTCGCCGGGCGCCGCCGTCTCCTCACCGCCGTCGTCCGGAGTGTCCGGCGTACCGATGATGCGCTCCGCCTCTGCCACGTGAGTCCCTCAACCTAGGTGCCTGCTCGGGACGAGACTACGGCACGCCCCACGCGACCCCGATGCTCAGTAGCGGCGTTCCTGCTTCTGCTTGCACTCGACGCACAGAGTCGCCCTCGGGAAGGCCTGCATACGGGCCTTGCCGATGGGGTTCCCGCAGTTCTCGCAGAGTCCGTAGGTGCCGGCGTCGAGCTTCTCCAGGGCCCGCTCGGTCTGTTCGAGCATCTCGCGCGCGTTGGCGGCCAGCGCCAGTTCGTGCTCGCGGGTGATGTTCTTGGTGCCGGTGTCGGCCTGGTCGTCACCGGCACCGTCCCCGGAGTCCCGCATCAGGCCGGCCAGGGCGCTGTCGGAGGCGTCGAGCTCGGTGCGCAGCCGCAGCGCCTCGGCCATCAGCTCGGTGCGCGCCTCCTCGACCTCCTCCGGCGTCCACGGGTCCTCGCCCGGACGCACCGCGAGCTCGCCCGGAGCCGCCGTGGCGACCCGCGCCTTGGGGACGGCGGTCTCCGCCGCCGCAGTGGCCGTGCCAGGGGTCTTCTTCGCAACCACCGTCGTGGCTCCCGTCTGCTTCGCGGCCCGCGCCGCGCCCGCCTTCTTGGCCGTGCTCTTCTTGGCCGTGCCCTTCGCCGCCGCGGTCTTCGTCGCCGCGATCTTGGACGCGCTCGCGCTCTCCTCCGACCTCTCGGACTTCTCCGCGGAGCCCTTGGCGACCGCGTCGGTCTTCTTCCCGGCCGTCTTCTTCACCGGTGTCTTCCTTGCGGCCGTCTTCCCGGCGGCACCCTTCTCACCAGCCGATTTCTCGGACACCGCAGCACTCTTCACGGCCTTGTCCGCCGTCTCCCCCGCGCGCGTGCCCCTCCTTTTGCCGCCCCCCTCGGTGTCACCGTCGGAGACAGCCGCGGCCCTGGACCGGCCGGACGCCGACTGCTGTACGGCGGTCTTCTTCGCCACCATGGCCGCGGCCCCTTCACATATTGTGATCTTGCACGCGAATCGTGCTGGGACGATAAATCGACTTGAGTCCCGCGGCAACGGGGCACGCCGCCCGATCCGCCTGCCCCGCGCCCCCCACGCAGCAGGTATGCATCCGTTGTGCCCAGCTCCCCGCGCGGTAATCCGCCGAGCCGGGCATCCCAGGATACGAACACGCGTACCGCGCCATTCGGGTCATCCCGGCAGGTGGACGGCCCGGCGCCGCCGGTGCCCGGAAAACGGGTCGGCCACTGTCCTTGCGGCGCCGTACACTGGGCGGAGCGAGAAGCGTGGATGGGGACGAGTAGCGGCGTACGCAGCCAAGAGCGACCCGGGGACGGTGGAAGCCCGGGGGCGAGCGCGACGTGAAGATCACCCCGGAGCCGCCGGAAGAACGCCCCAGGGCGAGTAGAACCGGCTTCGCGACCCCAATGAGGGGGCTCACCGACGCGTACGGCGTCCGGGGAGCCAAGGAGGGTGGTACCGCGGGAGCGCGCCGCACACGGCGTACGGAAGGCAAGGCTCTCGTCCCTCCGACGGAAGGCAGCAAGTCCGTTGGAGGAAGTTCGCAGATGACAGCGCCGACGTACCGCCAGGTGCCCGCACAGGTCGACCTGCCCGCCCTCGAGCACGCCGTGCTCGACTTCTGGCGCGAGCAGAAGATCTTCGCCAAGACCCTGGAGCAGTCCGAGGGCCGCCCCGAGTGGGTGTTCTACGAGGGCCCGCCCACCGCCAACGGCATGCCCGGCGCCCACCACATCGAGGCGCGTGTCTTCAAGGACGTCTTCCCCCGCTTCCGCACCATGCGCGGCTACCACGTGGCCCGCAAGGCCGGCTGGGACTGCCACGGCCTGCCCGTGGAGCTGGCGGTCGAGAAGGAGCTGGGCTTCAGCGGCAAGCCCGACATCGAGGCGTACGGCGTCGCCGAGTTCAACGCCAAGTGCCGTGAGTCGGTGCTGCGCCACACCGACGCGTTCTCCGAGCTGACGACCCGCATGGGCTACTGGGTCGACCTCGACGACGCGTACGTGACCATGGACCCCGAGTACATCGAGTCGGTCTGGTGGTCGCTCAAGGAGATCTTCAACAAGGGTCTGCTGGTCCAGGACCACCGCGTCGCCCCCTGGTGCCCGCGCTGCGGCACCGGCCTGTCCGACCACGAGCTGGCGCAGGGCTACGAGACGGTCGTCGACCCCTCCGTGTACGTCCGTTTCCCGCTCACCTCCGGTCCGCTCGCCGGCCAGGCCGCTCTCCTGGTGTGGACGACCACCCCGTGGACCCTGGTGTCCAACACGGCGGTGGCCACGCACCCCGACGTCACCTACGTCGTCGCGACCAACGGCGAGGAGAAGCTGGTCGTCGCCGAACCGCTGGTCGCCAAGGCGCTCGGCGAGGGCTGGGAGACCACGGGCCAGACCTTCACCGGCGCCGAGATGGAGCGCTGGACTTACCAACGTCCGTTCGAGCTCGTCGAGTTCCCGGAGCCGGCGCATTTCGTCGTCAACGCCGAGTACGTCACGACCGAGGACGGTACGGGTCTGGTCCACCAGTCCCCCGCCTTCGGTGAGGACGACCTCAAGGTCTGCCGCGCCTACGGCCTGCCGGTGGTGAACCCGGTCCGCCCGGACGGCACCTTCGAGGAGGACGTCCCGCTGGTCGGCGGCGTCTTCTTCAAGAAGGCCGACGAAAGGCTCACCGAGGACCTGAAGCAGCGCGGCCTCCTCTTCAAGCACCTGCCGTACGAACACAGCTACCCGCACTGCTGGCGCTGTCACACCGCACTGCTCTACTACGCGCAGCCGTCCTGGTACATCCGCACGACGGAGATCAAGGACCGTCTCCTCGAGGAGAACGAGAAGACGAACTGGTTCCCGGACACCGTCAAGCACGGCCGGTACGGGGACTGGCTGAACAACAACATCGACTGGGCGCTGTCCCGCAACCGCTACTGGGGCACCCCGCTGCCGATCTGGCGCTGCGAGGACGACCACCTCACCGTGGTCGGCTCCCGCGCGGAGCTGACCGAGCTGACCGGCACCGACCAGTCCGGCCTCGACCCGCACCGCCCGTTCATCGACGAGGTCACCTTCGCGTGCCCGCAGTGCCGGCGGACGGCCACGCGCGTGCCGGAGGTCATCGACGCCTGGTACGACTCGGGTTCGATGCCGTTCGCGCAGTGGGGCTACCCGTACAAGAACAAGGAGCTGTTCGAGAGCCGTTACCCGGCCCAGTTCATCTCCGAGGCGATCGACCAGACGCGTGGGTGGTTCTACACCCTCATGGCGGTCGGCACGCTGGTCTTCGACAAGTCGTCGTACGAGAACGTGGTCTGCCTGGGTCACATCCTCGCCGAGGACGGCCGCAAGATGTCCAAGCACCTGGGCAACATCCTGCAGCCGATCCCGCTGATGGACCAGCACGGCGCGGACGCGGTGCGCTGGTTCATGGCGGCCGGCGGTTCCCCGTGGGCGGCCCGCCGGGTCGGGCACGGCACCATCCAGGAGGTCGTCCGCAAGACGCTGCTGACATACTGGAACACGGTCGCCTTCCAGGCGCTGTACGCCCGTACGTCGGACTGGGCGCCGAGCGCTGCGGACCCCACCCCGGCCGACCGCCCGGTCCTGGACCGCTGGCTGCTGTCCGAACTGCACGCGCTCACCGACCAGGTCACCCAGGCGCTGGAGGCCTACGACACCCAGCGCGCCGGCAAGCTGCTGTCCGCGTTCGTCGACGACCTGTCCAACTGGTACGTCCGCCGCTCGCGCCGCCGCTTCTGGCAGGGCGACAAGGCCGCGCTGCGCACGCTGCACGAGGTCGTGGAGACCGTCACCAAGCTGATGGCCCCGCTGACGCCGTTCATCACCGAGCGGGTGTGGCAGGACCTGGTGGTGCCGGTGACCCCGGGCGCACCGGAGTCGGTGCACCTGTCCTCCTGGCCGGAGGCGGACCTGTCCGCGATCGACCCGGAGCTGTCCCGCCAGATGGTTCTGGTACGACGGCTCGTGGAGCTCGGCCGGGCCACGCGCGCGGAGTCGGGCGTCAAGACGCGTCAGCCGCTGTCCCGGGCGCTGGTCGCGGCGGTCGGCTTCGACGCGCTCGACCCGGAGCTGCACACGCAGATCACCGACGAGCTGAACGTCTCCTCGCTGGCGTCGCTGTCCGAGGTGGGCGGCTCGCTGGTGGACACCACGGCCAAGGCCAACTTCCGGGCGCTGGGCAAGCGGTTCGGCAAGCGGGTGCAGGACGTGGCGAAGGCGGTCGCCGCGGCGGACGCGGCGGCGCTGTCGCTGGCGCTGCGGGAGGGCACGGCGTCGGTGGAGGTCGACGGCGAGACCGTGACCCTGGCGCCGGACGAGGTGATCATCACGGAGACGCCTCGTGAGGGCTGGTCGGTGGCGTCGGACTCCGGTGCGACCGTCGCGCTCGACCTGGAGATCACGGAGGAGCTGCGCCAGGCGGGGCTCGCCCGGGACGCGATCCGGCTGATCCAGGAGGCGCGCAAGAACAGCGGGCTGGATGTGGCCGACCGGATCGTGTTGCGGTGGGTGTCGACCGACCCGGCGGTGATCGCGGCGCTCGCGGAGCACGCGTCGCTGATCGCCGACGAGGTGTTGGCGACCGACTTCTCGCAGGGCGAGGGGGATGACAGTTACGGGGCTCCCTTCACCGACGAAGGGTTGTCGTTGACGTTCCGTCTGCGCAAGGCGTAGGCGCCGGCCTTTCGAGAAGGGCCCGGTCTTCACGTCGGGGATCGGGCTTTTCTCATGTCCGCGGGCCGGTGCGGTTGCGCGCGGTTCCCCGCGCCCCTTTTTGGCGGTCGCCTTCTCCTGACTGCGGGTCGGACCACCCATCCTGCGCCCGCGCGGCGGAGCCGCATACCGACACAGCCCCGCGCCCTTGGGGCGGCATCTGCGCAACACGCATAAACAGGGCGGGGCCCCGGATACTGATCCGGGGCCCCGCCCTGTTGTGCTCTGCCGATGCCTACGGCGTCTTACGCGCCCGCCGTCAGTTGTCGTCCTCGTCGATGAGGAAGCCGCGCATCGGGGACGGCGCCTGGCCCATCGGGGACGGGCCCTGCGGGCGTACCGGTGCCATCGGCTGGGTCATCGCCGGCGTCATCTGCTGCTGGCCGCCGTAGGACGGCGGAGCGGGAGACGGACCGCCGCCCATCGGCTGGTTGCCACCGTAGGACGGGGCGCTCGCGCCGGCCGGAGCCATGGAGGGCGCCGGGGACGGCGGGAGGGAGGCCGTGGCCGGAGTACGCGGCGGCGCCAGGGAGTCGTCGGCCTGGGTCTCCAGCTGACGCAGCTGCGACTCCAGGTACGACTTCAGACGCGTGCGGTACTCGCGCTCGAAGCCGCGCAGGTCCTCGACCTTGCGCTCCAGCGTGGCGCGCGCGGACTCCAGGGAGCCCATGGCGACGCGGTGCTTCTCCTGCGCGTCCCGCTCCAGCGCGTCCGCCTTGGCACGGGCGTCACGCTCCAGACCCTCGGCGCGGCTGCGGGCCTCGCCGACGATCTTGTTGGCCTCGGAGCGGGCCTCGGCGATCGCCTGGTCGGCGGTCTGCTGGGCCAGCGAGAGGACTCGGGCGGCGCTGTCGCCACCGGGGCCCTGACCGGGGCCGCCCATCGGACCGCCCATGGGGCCGCCCATCGGGCCACCCATCTGCTGCTGCATGGGGGGCTGTCCCATCGGACCCTGGCCCATGCCCTGGCCCATCGGGCCGTGGCCCTGGCCCATCGGACCGCCCTGACCCATCGGGCCCTGGCCCATCGGCCCCTGCCCCATAGGACCGGGACCCTGCGGACCGCCCTGGCCACTGGGACCGGCCGGCAGCTGCGGGGCGCCGCTCGGCAGCTGCGGGGGACCGCCCATGGGGCCACCCATCTGCTGCTGCGGCGGGCCCGATATGCCGGCGGGCACCGGAGCGCCGGGACCTCGCATGCCCTGCTGCGGCATACCGCCCTGCTGCATACCACCCTGCTGCTGCATACCACCCTGCTGCGGCATTCCGCCCTGCTGGGGCATGCCGCCCTGCTGCATACCGCCCTGCTGGTCCTGCGGCTCCGGAGGCTTGCGCATGTTCTGCTGGTTCTGCGCGGCCGCGCGCGTGGCCGCGGCCAGCTTGGCGCGCAGGTCCTCGTTCTCGCGCAGCAGGCGCGTCAGTTCGGCTTCGACCTCATCGAGGAAGGCATCGACCTCGTCCTCGTCATAGCCTTCTCGGAGGCGGACGGTCGTGAACTGCTTGTTCCGCACGTCCTCGGGGGTCAACGGCATCTCTTCACCTCAACGTAGTCGTCGGCATCGGCAAGACGGTAGGTCACATCGCTCATCACAGCCGACCAACGATCGCGATCAGGATGTAGACGATGATCATCAGTACGAAGAAGGACAGGTCGAGCGCCACGCCCCCGAGACGCAGCGGCGGAATGAACCGCCGCAGAAGCTTGAGCGGTGGATCGGTGACAGTGTAGGTGGCCTCAAGTACGACCACCATCGCCTTGCCGGGTTGCCATGAGCGGGCGAACTGGAACACGTAGTCCATGACCAACCGGAAGATGAGCACGATGAGGAAGCACATCAGCGCGATGTAGATCACATCAAGGAACACGCTCATGGTCCGTGCTTCCCTCTCCCCTGTTCCGTCGTGCCTTGCCTTGTACCGGTGTTGCGTCTCAGCTCTGGTTGAAGAACCCGCCCTCCGCGATGCGGGCCTTGTCCTCCGCCGTGACATCGACGTTAGCAGGCGACAACAGGAACACCTTCTGCGTCACCCGCTCGATGCTGCCGTGAAGACCAAACACCAAACCAGCCGCAAAGTCGACAAGTCGCTTCGCGTCTGTGTCATCCATCTCAGTCAGATTCATGATCACCGGGGTGCCCTCACGGAAGTGTTCCCCGATGGTACGGGCCTCGTTATAGGTCCGGGGGTGAAGTGTGGTGATCCGGTACGGCTCTCGTTCCGACACGACCTTGGGCATGATCACCGGTGCGTTCTTCTCCAGGCTTGCGCGTTCTTGTGTGATGGACGCCACGGGGGCGATACGCGCCGGGCGTCCCGATTCCGCGGATAGCGAAGCGGAATGCGACACCGGTTCGCGCGGTGCCGGCGGTTGTACCACTCGTACCGAATCGTCCCTTTGGGACTGGTGTGCGCTGTGGGACTGGTGCGACGGCTCGTGCCGTCGATGGTCCCGCTCGGGCTCCGGGTCCAGTTCGGGCTCGAAGTCGTCGTCGGGGTCGAATCCGCGGCCGTCGTACCCATCGTCCTCCACGAGGCCGAGGTAGACCGCCATCTTGCGCATCGCGCCGGCCATGCTCTGAGTCCTCCGCTCTGTGGTGGATCGGTGACGACTGCCAAGTCCCGCGATCCACGTGGTCGTTGTGCCCGCCTTGGGCCACATTGACCATATTTTCTGCTGTGGTCCGACTTCTTGGCGACGTTACCCGAGCCTGGGGCGGACTCCGAGTACCGCAGTGCCGACGCGCACATGTGTCGCCCCGGCGGCCACGGCTTCCTCAAGGTCCGCACTCATCCCTGCCGAGACCATGTTCGCAGCCGGATGGGCTCGGCGCAGGTCGGTCGACAAATCCATCAACCGCTCGAACGCCGCCCGTTGGCGCCCCGCGTACTCCCCGGTGAGCGGAGCGACGGTCATCAGTCCGTCGAGCCGCAGCCCCGGCGCGCCCGCGACGAGGTCGGCCAACTCTTCGATTTTGCCCGGCGCCACGCCACCGCGCTCACCCCTTCCGCTCGCACCCGCGTCGAGCGCGACCTGGAGGAGACACCCCACCTCGCGCCCGGCCCGCACCGCCTCCTTCGACAGTGCCTCCACGAGCTTGGAACGATCGACGGACTGCACGAGATCCGCGTAACCCACCACTGATCGCACTTTGTTGGTCTGCAATTGACCAACAAAGTGCCAAGTAAGCGGCAGATCCGCACATTCGGCAGCCTTGGGGGCCGCGTCCTGGTCGCGGTTCTCGGCGACATGGCGCACGCCGAGTCCCGACAGCATCCGCACATCGCTCGCCGGGTAGGTCTTGGTGACCACGATCAGGGTCACCTCCTCCCGTTCACGCCCGGCCGCCACACACGCGGCGGCGATGCGCGCCTCCACTTTTGCCAGATTTGCGGCGAGTTGAGCCTTACGGTCCGTCATGTCCTACCAGTCCAGCCACACATAGCTCGCGAGCCGCCCGGTGGTGCGGTCGCGGCGGTACGAGAAGTGGTCGCCCGACTCCAGCGTGCACACCGGCGACTGCACCCGGTCGAGCACCCCGGCGCGCGCGAGCTGCGCATGCACTCCGGCGCCCACGTCGACCGCCGGAGTGCCCCAGCTGGTCTCGGCGTGCGCCGCCGGCTCGACGGCGGCCACTTCGGCGCGCATCGCCTCCGGCACCTCGTAGCACCGTCCGCAGACGGCGGGTCCGGTGCGGGCGACGATCCTGGCCGGGTCGGCGCCGAGTTCGGTCATCGCGTGTACGGCGGCGGGGACGACCCCGGCGACCATGCCGGGCCGCCCCGCGTGGGCGGCGGCCACCACTCCCGCGACGGGGTCGGCGAGCAGGACGGGGGTGCAGTCGGCGGTGAGGACGGCGAGGGCGAGCCCCCGTCGTGCCGTGACCACCGCGTCGACCTCCGGCACCGGCCGGTCGCCCCAGGGGCCGTCGACCACGGCCACGTCGGCGGAGTGGACCTGGTTCATCCAGACCACCTCCGCGGGGTCGAGTCCCAGCGACTTGGCGGCGAGTTCCCGATTGGTCCGTACCACGTCGGGGTCGTCGCCGACCGCCCCGCCCAGGTTGAGCTGCTCGTACGGAGCGGCGCTCACCCCGCCCCACCTGTCGGTGAAGGCGAAGTGCGCGCCGCTCACGGTTTCGCGCTGTCCTATCACGTCTGAAGGATCACTTGAGGAAGTCCGGTACGTCCAGTTCCTCGGCCGCGCTGTCCGTGTAGGAACGCGACGGCGGGACCGGCGGGGCGACCGGGATGTCGGCCACCGGCTCGGGCGCCGGCTCCGGCTCCTCCTTCGGGGTCACGCTGCCGAGCGAGCCGAAGGAGGGGCGGGACTCGGGCTGCCGGGCCGGAGCGGGCTCCTCGCGGCGGGCGGAGGTCGAGGACGAGCCGAGGACGGTGTCCCGGCGGGCCGGGGGCTGCCCCCCGTCGAAGCCGGCCGCGATGACCGTGACGCGGACCTCGTCGCCGAGGGCGTCGTCGATGACCGCGCCGAAGATGATGTTGGCCTCGGGGTGGGCGGCCTCGCTGACCAGCTGGGCGGCCTCGTTGATCTCGAACAGGCCGAGGTCGGAGCCGCCCGAGATGGAGAGCAGGACGCCCCGGGCGCCGTCGATGGAGGCCTCCAGGAGCGGCGAGGAGATCGCCATCTCGGCGGCGGCCACCGCACGGTCGTCGCCGCGGGCCGAGCCGATGCCCATGAGGGCCGAACCGGCCTCGGACATGACGGACTTGACGTCGGCGAAGTCGAGGTTGATCAGGCCGGGCGTGGTGATGAGGTCGGTGATGCCCTGGACACCGGAGAGCAGGACCTGGTCGGCCGACTTGAACGCGTCCAGGACGGAGACCTGGCGGTCCGAGATGGAGAGCAGCCGGTCGTTCGGGATGACGATGAGGGTGTCGACCTCTTCGCGGAGTTCGGCGATGCCGTCCTCGGCCTGGTTGGCGCGGCGCCGGCCCTCGAAGGTGAACGGGCGGGTGACCACGCCGATGGTGAGGGCGCCCAGGGTGCGGGCGATGTTGGCCACGACGGGCGCGCCGCCGGTGCCGGTGCCGCCGCCTTCACCGGCCGTCACGAAGACCATGTCGGCCCCCTTGAGGACCTCCTCGATCTCCTCGCGGTGGTCCTCGGCGGCCTTGCGGCCGACGGCCGGGTTGGCGCCGGCTCCGAGTCCACGGGTGAGTTCACGGCCGACGTCGAGCTTGACGTCGGCGTCGCTCATCAACAGCGCCTGTGCGTCGGTGTTGATGGCGATGAACTCGACGCCCTTGAGACCGACCTCGATCATCCGGTTGATGGCATTGACACCACCGCCGCCGACACCGATGACCTTGATGACTGCGAGGTAGTTCTGCGGTGCTGCCACGTCGAAGGCCTCTCGCCTCGAATTACGTTGCCGTCGCCATGCGATGCCCGCGCGGGACGGCAGATGCCGATTGGGACGGTCCGTAGCGCCGACCCGAACCCTAACCCTGAAGTTTAGGGTTACCAGTGTGTCTGTTTCCTGGAGTCTTCTGAACAGGACACTAAGTCGACAAGTGGCGCCCGTTCAACGAACACGCCGAACCTCCCGTTTTTCTTTTCACCCTATGTGATCAGCCGTAGCAGTGCCCAACCAGGGTGCTGGCCTGCGCTGATGTGCGTCAACTCGCTGATGACGCAGGGGCGGTGGGAACGCTCACGTCGAAGTGCCGCGCATCGGAAGCGGCTTTCATGAGAGCGGTGAGCGTGCGCGCCTTGGCGGCGCCGTTCCCGGCACTGCCCCACTCGACCGTGCGGCCGTCACCCAACTCCAGCGTGATGTCGTCGTAGGAACGGACCTTGAGGGTTCGGGTGTCCCGGCGGACGGCGGCCGGAATGTCACCCGCGACATCGACGGCTTCCCGCACCAGCCGGTCGGTGCCGAAACGGCGCAGGCTCGCGGTGGCGGAACCCGACCGGGACAGACTCAATTCCAGTGCCGGAGCACCTTCCGGCGCCTGCGAGACCGTAGCGAAACGGACGCCTTCCTTGTCCACTTCGGTGAACTTTCCGCCCTTTTCGATGAGCAGAACCGGAGTGCGCTCGGTCACTTTCAGCCCGATTCCATGGGGCCAGGAACGGACGACGTCAACCTCGTCGATTCTGGGCAGTTTTCGGCGCAGCCGGGCCTCGATGCCGTCGGTGCCGACGGAAATGAGCGGCGCTCCGACCGGGACGTCGGCGGCCTCCCGTACCTGCTCGGGCGTCAGAACGGCCGTACCGGAGACGGAGACGTGCCGTACACGCAGCCACGGGGAGCCGTAGAGCAGCCAGACGGAACCGGAGCCGAGGAGCACAACCCCCAGAGCCAGAATGACGATCGTACGAAAGCGGCGGTTTCCGAACCGGCGGACGAGCGGCGGGCCGGACGACTCCTGCTGGCGTTCACCGCGCTCGGCGGTGGTCGGTCCGGCCACGCTGCTCACTTGCCTTTCGTCATCCGGCCTAACGGCTCGAGGCGATCGCCTCGTACACCATCCCGACGAGCAGGTCGTCGGCGTCCCGGCGGCCGAACTCGCTTGCCGCGCGGGACATCTCGAACAGCCGGTGCGGATCGGCGAGCACGGGCAGTACGTTCTGCTGCACCCATTCCGGGGTGAGTTCCGCGTCGTCGACCAGCAGACCGCCGCCCGCCTTGACCACCGGCTGGGCGTTCAGCCGCTGTTCGCCGTTGCCGATGGGCAGCGGGACATAGGCGGCCGGGAGTCCGACGGCGGAGAGTTCGGCGACGGTCATCGCGCCCGCGCGGCAGAGCATCATGTCGGCCGCGGCGTACGCGAGGTCCATCCGGTCCAGATAACTTACCGGGATGTAGGGGGGCATTCCCGGCATCTGGTGCACCTGCGGCAGTTCGTTCTTCGGGCCGACCGCGTGCAGGATCTGGATGCCGGCCTGCTGGAGCCAGGGCGCGACCTGCTGGATGACCTCGTTGAGGCGGCGGGCGCCCTGGGAGCCGCCGGAGACCAGCAGCGTGGGCAGGTTGGGGTCGAGGCCGAAGCGGTGCCGGGCCTCGGGGCGGGCGGCGGCGCGGTCCAGGAGGGAGATGGAGCGGCGCAGCGGGATGCCGATGTAGCGGGCGTCACGCAGCTTGCTGTCCGGGGTGGAGACGGCGACCCGGGCGGCGTACCGGGAGCCGATCTTGTTGGCGAGGCCGGGACGGGCGTTGGCCTCGTGGATCACGATCGGCACGCCGAGGCGCTTGGCCGCGAGATAGCCGGGCAGGGCGACATAGCCGCCGAAGCCGACGACGCAGTCCGCCTTGGTGCGCTCCAGGATCTGCTCGGCAGCCTTGATGGTGCCGCGCAGCCGGCCCGGGACGGTGATCAGTTCAGGGGTGGGCCTGCGGGGCAGCGGCACCGCCGGAATCAGGGCGAGCTCGTAGCCGCGCTCGGGCACCAGCCTGGTCTCCAGGCCGCGCTCCGTGCCCAGGGCCGTGATCCCCACGGTGGGGTCCTGCCTGCGCAGGGCGTCCGCGAGGGCGAGCGCGGGCTCGATGTGGCCGGCGGTCCCCCCACCAGCGAGTACGACATGCACCGAAATTCACCGCTCTCCGGACGAACGCGCCGCGGAGGCACGCCGTCGCATCGTGTTCCATCTCCGAGGCCCCCGAGGGCCCCCGGCTCCCCGCTTTCTACCAAAGCGAGGTTGCCGCATCGCAAGCGCCGCCCGCGCAGCGGGCTCGTCGCGCGCGAAGGCGATCAGCAACCCGATGGCGAACATGGTCGGCAGCAGGGCGGAGCCTCCGTAGGAGAACAGCGGGAGAGGGACACCGGCGATCGGCAGCAGGCCGAGCACCGCACCGATGTTGATCACCGCCTGCGCGGTGATCCAGGTGGTCACGCCTCCCGCGGCGTACCTCACGAAGGGGTCCTCCGTGCGTCCGGCCACGCGGATACCCGCATAGCCTAGAGCCGCGAAGAGGGCCAGTACCGACAGCGTCCCCGCCAGGCCCAGTTCCTCACCGGTGACGGCGAAGATGAAGTCGGTGTGGGCTTCGGGCAGTTGGCCCCATTTTTCCACACTCGCGCCGAGTCCGGAACCGAAGAGTCCGCCGGAGGCCAGGGCGTAAATGCCATGAACCGCCTGCCAGCAGTCGGCGACGCCCGTCTTGGGCTCGGTGGCGCCGATGCAGGCGAGCCGGGCCATCCGGTTGGGGCTGGTCTTGATGAGGATCACACCGAGCACGCCGGCGATCGACAGCACCCCGGCGAACAGCCGGGTCGGCGCCCCCGCCAGCCACAGCAGGCCGAACAGGATCGCGGTCAGGATGATCGCCGTACCCATGTCGCCGCCGAGCATGATCAGGCCGAGCAGCAGGAAGCTGACCGGGACCAGCGGCACCAGCATGTGCTTCCACTGGTTCAGCAGCCGCTTCTCCTGCTTGCGCGCCATCAGGTCGGCGCCCCAGAGCACCAGGGCGAGCTTGCCGAACTCACTGGGCTGGATCTGGAAGGAGCCGCCGAGGGAGATCCAGTTCTGGTTGCCGTTGACCGACATCCCTATCCCGGGCACCTGCACCAGGGCCATCAGGAAGACGGCACCGGCGAGGATCGGATAGGCGAGCGCCCGGTGCAGTTTCACCGGCATGCGCGACGCCGCGAACAGCAGCACGCCCCCGATACAGGCGGCCAGGAACTGCTTGCGGAAGAAGAACGAACCCGGCAGCGACATCTGCAACGCGGTGATCTGGGAGGCCGAGTAGACCATCACCAGGCCCAGCACGATGATCAGCACACTGCCGCCGAGGATCAGGTAGTAGGCGGTCAGTGGCCGGTCCCAGGCGCGTTGGGCGCGGGTGTGGAACCGCCGCAGCGGATTCTCGCGCGGCGCGCGGGGCGTGGCGGGCCTGCGGACTGCTCGTTGTACGGGCGGTCGGCCGGTGCGACTACCTGGCATCAACGCCTCCGCTGAACGTCGACCGTCCCACGCGTCCCTCCCAAGGTCGCCCGGCAGGCGGCCGGGTCAGGCGCCGAGTTCGCGAACAGCCTGAGCGAACGCGTCACCGCGCTTGTTGTAGTTGGCGAACATGTCCATGGAGGCACAGGCAGGTGCCAGCAGCACCGTGTCTCCGGCAACAGCGAGTCGCCGCGCCTCCTGGACCGCCGCGAGCATCGCCCCAGTGTCGGTCCGGTCGAGGTCGACGACGGGTACTTCCGGCGCGTGTCGCGCGAGGGCCTCCCGGATGAGGGCGCGATCGGCTCCGATCAGCACCACACCGCGAAGTCGCTTTGCCGACTTGGCGACCAGTTCGTCGAAGGTCGCACCCTTCGCCAGACCACCGGCAATCCATACAATCGACTCATATGACGCCAACGAGGCTTCCGCCGCATGCGTGTTGGTGGCCTTGGAGTCGTCGATGTACGCGACGCCGTCCACGTCGGCCACGTGCGCGATGCGGTGGGCGTCCGGGGTGAAGTTCCGCAGCCCGTCCCGTACGGCCGTGGGAGGCACCCCGAAGGCGCGTGCGAGGGCCGCCGCGGCAAGGGCGTTGGCGATGTTGTGCGGGGCGGGCGGGTTGACGTCGGAGACCTCGGCCAGCTCCTGGGCGTTCTTCTGCCGGTTCTCGACGAAGGCGCGGTCGACCAGGATGCCGTCCACGACGCCGAGTTGGGAGGGTCCCGGGGTGCCGAGGGTGAAGCCGATGGCCCGGCAGCCCTCCTCGACATCGGCCCCGCGCACCAGCTCCTCGGTGAGCTTGTCGGCCACGTTGTAGACGCAGGCGACCCGATTGCCCTCGTAGATACGGCCCTTGTCGGCCGCGTACGCCTCCATGGAGCCGTGCCAGTCGAGGTGGTCGGGGGCGAGGTTGAGCACCGCCGCCGAGTGGGCGCGCAGGGAGGGGGCCCAGTGCAGCTGATAGCTCGACAGCTCCACGGCAAGAACGTCGTACTCCTCGTCTCCGAGGACCGCGTCGAGCAGCGAGACGCCGATGTTGCCGACGGCGGCCGTGCGCAGGCCGGCGGCCTTCAGGATCGACGCCAGCATCTGGACGGTGGTGGTCTTGCCGTTCGTCCCCGTGACGGCCAGCCAGGGGGCCGCGCCGGGGCCCCTGAGCCGCCAGGCGAGTTCGACATCGCCCCAGATCTCGATGCCGGCCGCGCGGGCCGCCGCGAACAGTGGCTTGTCCGGCTTCCAGCCGGGCGCGGTGACGATCAGTTCGGTGCCCTCCGGCAGGGTCGCACCGTCACCGAGGCGCACGGTGATGCCGAGCGCCTCCAGCTCCGCGGCCTGTGCACGCGCGCGTTCGTCGTCGCCGTCGTTGACGACCGTGACGACCGCCCCGCGCGCGTGCAGCACCTTCGCCGCCGGGATGCCGGAGACGCCGAGCCCGGCGACGGTGACGTGCGTGCCGTGGAATTCCGGGGACACCGAGGAGGTCACTTGTCCGCTGCCCATCCCGCATAGAAGAGGCCGAGTCCGACAATCACACAGATACCCTGGATGATCCAGAAGCGGACCACCACAAGGACTTCGGACCAGCCCTTGAGTTCGAAGTGGTGCTGGAGTGGTGCCATCCGGAAGACGCGCCTGCCGGTGAGCCGGAAGGAGCCGACCTGGATGACGACCGACATGGTGATGAGGACGAACAGACCGCCCATGATGGCCACGAGGAGTTCCGTGCGGGACAGGATCGCCAGGCCGGTGAGGACACCGCCGAGCGCGAGCGAACCGGTGTCGCCCATGAAGATCTTGGCCGGCGAGGTGTTCCACCACAGGAAGCCCAGGCAGGAACCCATCAGCGCGGAGGCGATGACCGCGAGGTCCAGCGGGTCGCGCACCTCGTAGCAGGCGTTGGGGTTGGTCAGGGTCGTCGCGTTGGCGCAGGACTCCTGGAACTGCCAGACGCCGATGAACGTGTAGGCGCCGAAGACCAGCACGGAGGCGCCGGTCGCGAGACCGTCCAGACCGTCGGTGAGGTTCACGCCGTTCGACATCGCGAGGATCATGAACAGCGCCCAGACCACGAACAGCACCGGGCCGATGGACCAGCCGAAGTCCGTGATGAACGACAGCTTCGTGGAGGCCGGGGTGTTGCCGCGGGCGTCGGCGAACTGCAGCGACAGCACCGCGAAGGCGATACCGACGATCAGCTGGCCGGCCATCTTCGCCTTGGCCCGCAGACCCAGCGAACGCCGCTTGACGATCTTGATGTAGTCGTCCAGGAAGCCGACCAGCCCCATCCCGCACATCAGGCCGAGGACCAGCACACCCGAGTACGTCGGGGCGTAGCCGGTGATCACCTTGGACAGGAAGTAGGCGGCGACCGTCGACAGGATGAAGGCGATACCGCCCATCGTCGGCGTACCGCGCTTGCTGGCGTGCTCGCGCGGGCCGTCGTCACGGATGTACTGGCCGTAGCCCTTGCGGGCGAGGAGCTTGATCAGCAGCGGAGTGCCGATCAGCGTCAGGAAGAGACCGATGACGCCCGAGAACAGGATCTGCTTCATCATCGGGCATCAACACCCTCGGCACCGCTCTGGAGAAGCGCCTGGGCAACGCTCTCCAGGCCAACCGACCGTGACGCCTTCACGAGGACGACGTCCCCCGGGCGCAACTCGCTGCGCAACAGGTCGACCGCCGCCTGTGCGTCGGACACGTGCACCGACTCCTCACCCCACGAACCCTCGTTATATGCGCCCAGTTGCAGCCAGGAGGCTTCCAGTCCCCCGACCGCGACGAGCTTGCCGACATTGAGCCGGACGGCGAGCCGTCCGACCGCGTCGTGCTCGGCGAGCGCCTCGTCCCCGAGCTCGGCCATCTTGCCGAGCACCGCCCACGTGCGGCGCCCCTTGCCCATGGCCGCCAGCGCGCGCAGCGCGGCTCGCATGGACTCGGGGTTGGCGTTGTAGGCGTCGTTGACGATGGTCACGCCGTCCGGGCGCTCAGTGACCTCCATACGCCAGCGGGAGAGGGAGCCAGCCTCGGAGAGCGCGGTGGCGATCTCTTCCGCGGACATGCCCAGCTCATGGGCGACGGCGGCCGCGGCGAGCGCGTTCGACACGTGGTGCTCACCGTACAGGCGCATGGTCACATCGCTTGCACCGGAGGGTGTGTGAAGGCTGAACGCGGGCTGTCCCGTGTCCGTGAGTCGTACGTTCTCGGCGCGTACGTCCGCTTCGGCCGACTCTCCGAAAAGGACCACCTTCGCCTTGGTACGGGATGCCATGGCCCGCACCAGGGGGTCGTCCGCGTTGAGGATCGCGGCGCCGCCGTCCTCGGCGGGGGGCAGGGCCTCCACCAACTCGCCCTTCGCCTGGGCGATCTGCTCGCGGCCGCCGAACTCGCCGATGTGGGCGGTGCCGACGTTGAGGACCAGGCCGATCCTCGGGGGCGTCAGATCCGTCAGGTAGCGGATGTGGCCGATACCGCGGGCGCCCATCTCCAGCACCAGGAACTTCGTCTCCTCGGTGGCGGACAGGGCGGTCAGCGGCAGCCCGATCTCGTTGTTGAGCGAGCCGGGCGTGAACACGGTCGGCGCCTCGGTGCGCAGCACCTGGGCGATGAGGTCCTTGGTGCTGGTCTTGCCGGCCGAGCCGGTGAGGGCCACCAGGGTCGCGCCGAGCCGTCGTACGACATGGCGGGCGAGGGCGCCGAGGGCGCTCTGGACGTCGTCCACGACGATCGCGGGCACGCCGACGGGGCGGGACGCCAGAACGGCGACCGCACCCTTTTCGACGACCTGGGCGGCGAAGTCGTGGCCGTCCACGCGTTCGCCCACGAAGGCGGCGAACAGGCTGCCCGGTCCCACCTCGCGGGAGTCCCGGACGACCTCTCCGGTGACCTGGACGGACGGATCCGGTATGTCGTGCGTCTGCCCGCCGACGACTGCTGCGATCTCGGCGAGGGAGAGGGCGATCACAAGTTCATCCCTGGGTCTTCTGGATAGCTTCGCGAAGCACCTGGCGGTCGTCGAAGGGACGGACCACACCGGCGATGTCCTGGCCCTGCTCGTGGCCCTTGCCGGCGACCAGCACGGTGTCGCCGGGATGCGCACGGGCGACGGCGGCGGCGATCGCGGCGGCCCGCTCCTCGAAGAGGAGCACCTCACCGCGCTCGTGGGCGGGCACCGAGGCAGCGCCTTCGAGCATGGTCGCGAGGATGGCGAGCGGGTCCTCGGAGCGGGGGTTGTCGGAGGTCAGTACGGCGATGTCGGCGAGCCGTGCCGCGGCGGCGCCCATCGGGGCCCGCTTGGTCTTGTCGCGGTCGCCGCCGCAGCCCAGGACGATGTGCAGCCGGCCCTTGGTGACCTTGCGAAGGGCCTTGAGGACCGACTCGACGGCGTCCGTCTTGTGGGCGTAGTCGACGACCGCGAGGTAGGGCTGTCCGGCGTCCACGCGCTCCAGGCGGCCCGGCACGCCGGGGACGGCGGCGATGCCGTCGGCGGCGGTCTGCGGGTCGAGGCCCGCGGCGGCGAGGGCGACGATCGCGGCGAGGGTGTTGGCCACGTTGAAGGGGCCCGGCAGCGGCGACTTGGCGGCGATCCGGACGTCCCCGGGCCCGACGACGGTGAACGTCGAGTCCATCGGGCCGATGCGGACGTCCTCGGCGCGCCAGTCGGCGTCGGGATGTCCCTCGGCGGAGTAGGTGACGACCGGGACGCCGGCCTCCTGGGCGAGTCTGCGGCCGTACTCGTCGTCGACGTTGACCACCCCCCGTTTGCTGCGTTTCGGGGTGAACAGCTGTGCCTTGGCCCGGTAGTAGTCCTCCATGTCGGAGTGGAACTCCATGTGTTCCGGGCTGAGGTTGGTGAAGACGGCGATGTCGAAGACGCAGCCGTCGACCCGGCCGAGGACCAGCGCGTGGCTGGAGACCTCCATGGCGACCGCCTCGACTCCGCGCTCACGCATGACGGCGAACAGGGCCTGGAGGTCGGTGGCTTCGGGGGTGGTGCGCTCGGACTTGATGCGCTCGTCGCCGATGCGCATCTCGACGGTGCCGATGAGCCCCGTGCTGCGGGTGCTCTTCAGACCGCCCTCGACCAGGTAGGCCGTGGTGGTCTTGCCGGAGGTGCCGGTGATGCCGATCTGGAGCAGGTCGCGGCCCGGGTGGCCGTAGACGGTGGCCGCGAGTTCGCCCATCCGCCCACGCGGGTCGTCGACGACCAGGACCGGCAGGCCGGTCGCGGCGGCGCGTTCGGCGCCCGTCGGGTCGGTCAGCACGGCGACCGCGCCGAGGCCGGCGGCCTGGGCGACGAAGTCGGCGCCGTGCAGCCGGGCGCCCGGCAGGGCGGCGTACACGTCGCCGGGGCGGACCGCACGTGAGTCATGGGTGACGCCCGTGACCTCGGCTGCGTTTTTCACGGTCTCCGGTTCGGCGGCACCCAGCTGATCGGCGAGCTCCGCGAGGGGTGTGGCGGAGACCTGAACCGGCCTGGGCGGCCCCGGGTATGTCACGGAAGCGCCCTTCTGGGTGGTTTGGGACTGATCAGCGTGTGGCACGGCGGTGAGCGTACCGGGCGCACCCGCTCCGGAGCGAAGTGAGGGCTCTGGGGCCCGGTGGTTCCCGGGATCGGGGGTGATCGTTGTCACGGGCTCGTTCCTGGTGGTCTTTCCGAAAAGCTGAGGCGCTGATCAGGGCTTGTAGTCGACGGGCAGGTTCGCCGCCTTGGCGCCGGTCGGCGGGATCTGCAGGGTCTTGAGGGCGAACTCCATCACCTGCTTGTAGATCGGGCCGCAGATCTGGCCGCCGAAGTAGCTGCCGGCGGTGGCGTTCTGGATGGCGCAGTAGACGGTGATGCGGGGGTTGTCCGCGGGCGCGAACCCGGCGAACGACGAGGTGTAGCCGCGGTATCTGCCGGTGGCCGGATCCACGCGGTTGGCGGTGCCGGTCTTGCCCGCGACGTTGTAGCCGGGGATGGCCGCCTTGGCGCCGGTACCCTGCTCGTCGTCCACGACCGACTCCAGCATCTGGGCGAGGGTCTTGGCCGTCTTCTCGCTTACCACACGGCTCTTCTTGGGTTGCGCGGCCGGGGTGAAGTTGCCGTCGGCGCCCTTGGACCCGCGCACCAGGGTCGGCTGGACACGGACTCCGCCGTTGGCGATCGTCGAGTAGACGGAGGCCGCCTGCATGGCGTTGATGGAGAAACCCTGGCCGAAAGGGATCGTGTACTGCTGCGAGGTCGACCACTTGGCCGGGGAGGCGAGGATGCCGGGTGTCTCGCCGGGGAAGCCGAGCCCGGTGTAGCCGCCGATGCCGAACCTGCGCAGATACGAGTAGAGGACCTGGTTGGCCTGCTGCTGGGTCCTGCCGAGCTGGCCGGTGGCGAGGATGGTGCCGATGTTGCTGGACTTGGCCAGCACGCCGTTGAGCGTGAGGTACCAGGTCGCGTGGTCGATGTCGTCCTTGAAGAGCCGGTCGCCGCGGTGCAGCCGGTTGGGCACCACCACGTGCGTGAGCGGGGTGGCGGCGTTCTCCTCCAGGACGGCCGCCATCGACATGACCTTGGCGGTGGAGCCGGGCTCGTAGGCGTCCTGGAGAGCCGCGTTGCCCATCGCTTCGGCGTCGGCCGTCGACAGGTCGTTCGGGTCGAAGCCGGGCGAGTCGGCCATCGCCAGGATCTGCCCGGTCCTGGTGTCCTGGACGACCACGTAGCCGCGGTCCGCCTTGGACTTCTTGACCTGGTCGGTGATGGCGTTCTGCGCGGCCCACTGGATGTCGCGGTCGATGGTCAGCTCGACGTCGGAGCCGGGCACGGCCGGGGTCTCCGTGGAGCCCGCGGTCGGCACCTCACGGCCGCCGGACTGGGCGTAGCGGATCTTGCCGTCCTTGCCGGTCAGCTGCTTGTCGAGCTGCTGCTCGATACCGCCGCCGCCCTTGCCGTCGGCGTTGACCCAGCCCAGTATCCCGGCGGCCAGGTCGCCGTTCGGGTACACGCGCTGGCTGCTGGGGTCGGCGAAGACACCGGCCAGCGCGTTGACGGTGCTGTGGTCGGTCTCGGCCTTGCTGGTGAGGGCGGTCTTCAGGTCCTTGATCTGCTTCCAGACCTGCGGGGTCTGCCGGGCGGCGAGCCGGACGTAGCGCAGTTCCTTGTTCTCGGGCCGCAGCAGCTTGACGAGATCGGCCTGGCTCTTGCCGAGGATCGGGGCGAGCAGCGCGGCGGCCTGCTCGGGGCCGTCGTCCACCTTGAGCTGCTTACGGGTGAACATCGTGGGGTCGGCGGTGATGTCGTACGCGTCCTCGCTGATCGCCAGCGCCACACCGTTGCGGTCGGTGATCCCGCCGCGCTCGGCGGCCAGGGTGTGCACGACGTACCGGTTCTGCTCGGCCTTCGCGGCGTACGCGCTGGCGTCGACGGCCTGGACCTGGAGCAGTCGCCCCATGAAGATCAGCAGCACCAGGGTCAGGGCGAAGCCGACCGTGCGCAGCCGGGGCCGGGGGCTGCCGAGCCGCAGCGGTCGCTGGGCCGGGGGGCGCGGCGCGCCCGGGCGGCGGACCGGGCGGGCGCCGGGGCCGGGCCCGCGCCGGACCGCACCCCGGGGCTCTCGGGGGCGGGGCGGCTTGGCGGGGCCGGGCACACGGCGGCGCGGCGGTTGCCTTTCTCCAGAAGTGTCTGGCACTTCCGTCACCTGCCGGGGGTCGTGGTCGGGGTCGTCACGGGCGTGAGCGCCGGCGCCGGGGTCGTCACCGGCGTGGTGACCGGCATGGGTGTCGGTGCGGTCACCGGCGCGGAGACGTCCGGCGTCGGTACGGCGACGGACGGGCTGCCGATGACCTCGGGGGCGAGCGGCTGGGTGTCCTGCCGGAGGGCGGCGGGGCTGGGGACGCCCTTGACGGTGCCGTCGGGGCCGAGGAAGACCGGGTCGCCGCCGGGGACCATGCCGAGCTCGCGGGCCCGGCGCTGAAGTGCGTCGGGGGCGGAGTAGGCGTCGATGTCCCGCTGCAGGGCCTGTTCCTCGTCGGTGAGGTTCTTGGTCTGCTTCTGCAGGTCGTCGAGTTTGAACGAGCCCTCGCTGAGCGCCGAGTTCAGCACCAGCAGGCCGATCAGGCCGCCGCCGAGCAGCAGGACGACGAGCAGGACGAACGGGGTGCGGGCGGCCTGGTTGGAACGGCCGACCGGAAAGAGCCGCGCGAGCCGGGCGGCCCGCCCTTTCAGCTCGGGTTTCCTACTCACGTGTCCTCCGGTGGGTCCGGAAACCCCGCGTGCTCACGCCGCTCATTCAATGGACTCCCTGATGCGCTGGGCCCCTCGAAGACGCGCGGGGGCGGCCCTGCGGTTCTCGGCGACCTCTTCCTCGGTGGGAAGTTCGGCACCGCGCGTGAGCAGCTTGAGCCGGGGCTGGTACTGCTCGGGCACGACCGGCAGCCCGGGCGGCGCGGTGGTGGCGGCACCGGCCGCGAACACCTGCTTGACGAGACGGTCTTCGAGCGAGTGGTACGAAAGTACGGCGATCCGACCGCCGACCGCGAGGGCCTTGACCGCGGCCGGGATCGCCCTTTCCAGGACGGCCAGTTCACCGTTGACCTCGATGCGCAGCGCCTGGAAGGTGCGCTTGGCCGGGTTGCCGCCGGTGCGCTTGGCGGCCTGCGGCAGGGAGTCCCGGATCAGCTCGACGAGCCGGGCGCTGTTGCTGAACGGCTCCTTCTCGCGCTCCCGGACGATCGCCGAGACGATCCGCTTGGCCTGCTTCTCCTCGCCGTACGCGAACAGGATGCGCACGAGGTCACCGGCCGGGTAGGTGTTGAGGACCTCGGCGGCGCTGATGCCGGTCGTCTGGTCCATGCGCATGTCGAGGGGCGCGTCCTGGGCGTAGGCGAAGCCCCGGTCCGCCTCGTCGAGCTGCATGGAGGAGACACCGAGGTCGAACAGCACCCCCTGCACGCGCGCGATGCCGAGGCGTTCGAGTACCCCGGGCAGCTCGTCGTAGACGGCGTGCACCAGGGTGGCGCGGTCACCGAAGGGGGCGAGGCGCTCGCCGGACAGGCGCAGAGCCTCCTTGTCGCGGTCAAGGGCGACCAGGCGCGCCTCGGGGAACCGGGTCAGCAGCGCCTCGCTGTGCCCGCCGAGGCCGAGGGTGCAGTCGACGACCACGCTTCCCGGCGCCTCCAGGGCGGGTGCCAGCAGATCCAGGCACCGCTGGAGCATCACCGGGACGTGTCGACTCTGGCTCAAGGGGGCCTCTCAGGTCCGCGCGGGAGTACGCACCGCCGGGTCCCCGCCCGCTCGGTACGCGCGCCGCGCACGTGGGGAGACGCCCGGGCGCCGTGCCGGGGTCTCCAGGGGATTTCACCAGCGGGGAGAGCCTCGCCTCCCGCTTCGCGTCACTTTAGTCCACCGTGTCGCCCGGTCAATCAACCGGCCTGCGCGGCGCGTACCGCATGGCGGCGGGGGACGTGATTCGCAGGGAATCACCCGTACAGCCCTGGTTTGCCCTCCGTGTGGGTTAGGTCACAACAAGCCACGATGACGTTCTTTGTGCCCTCTCACAGCAGGCCCTGACCGCCCGTGACCAGTACCGTCGTGTCTATGACGACTTCCGCAGCAGCTCCCACTGGATCTGAAGGCGCCATAACCCAGGGCGGCACCGTGACGGATCGCCTGGTCGACGCCAACCGTACGTACGCCGCCGCCTTCACCGACCCCGGCATGGACGCCCGGCCCGTGCTGCACGTGGCCGTGGTGTCCTGCATGGACGCCCGTATCGACCTGCACAAGGCGCTCGGCCTGCAGCTCGGCGACTGCCACACCATCCGCAACGCCGGCGGTGTGGTCACCGACGACGTGATCCGCTCCCTCACCATCAGCCAGCGCAAGCTCGGCACCCGCAGCGTGGTCCTCATCCACCACACCGGCTGCGGTCTCGAAGCCCTCACCGAGGACTTCCGCAACGAGCTGGAGATGGAGGTCGGCCAGCGCCCGGCCTGGGCGGTGGAGTCCTTCCGGGACGTCGACCAGGACGTACGGCAGTCCATGCAGCGGGTGCGCACCTCGCCGTTCATGCTCCACACCGACGACGTACGCGGCTTCGTCTTCGACGTCCGCACCGGCCTGCTGCGCGAGGTCGACCCGGTCTGAGCCCGGAGGCTCCGACGGACCGCCCACCCCGAAAACCGCCGCCGTACCCTGTCTGGATGCTGTCGAATACGCGGTCGAAAGGCCGTAAGACCGACATAGTGCGGGCAGTTGTCCACAGGCGAGTGACACGAATCGGTAACGGCAGCAAGAATGCGGTGTGAGACGTCACGCGGAACTATTCACGCGTGGTGTCCGTGTTTCGGGGTGGGCCGGTTCCGCTGACAGAGCGTCGGCCCGGCAATAACGGGCCGAGGAGGGCCGGGTGACGACCTATGACGATCGAGCGAGCCTTACTGATCTGACCGCCACTGTGGAGCGGGTCCGCAGTTCCGTGGAGGGTGTGATCGAGGGCAAGCCCGAGGTCGTACGGCTCTCGCTGACCGTACTGCTGGCCGAGGGACATCTTCTGATCGAGGACGTCCCCGGCGTGGGCAAGACGATGCTGGCGAAGGCGCTGGCGCGGTCCATCGACTGCTCGGTACGGCGTATCCAGTTCACGCCCGACCTGCTGCCGTCCGACATCACCGGCGTGTCCATCTGGGACCAGCAGCGCCGGGACTTCGAGTTCAAACCGGGCGCCATCTTCGCCCAGATCGTGATCGGCGACGAGATCAACCGCGCCTCGCCCAAGACCCAGTCCGCGCTGCTGGAGTCGATGGAGGAGCGGCAGGTCACCATCGACGGGCAGACCTATGAACTGCCCAGCCCGTTCATGGTGGTGGCCACCCAGAACCCGGTCGAGATGGAGGGCACCTACCCGCTGCCGGAGGCCCAGCGCGACCGCTTCATGGCCCGCGTCTCGGTCGGCTACCCCAGCGTGGAGGCCGAGTTGCAGATGCTCGACATCCACGGCGGGGCCAGCCCCCTTGAGGACCTCCAGCCGGTGGCGCACGCGCACGACATCGTGAAGCTCGTCGATACCGTGCGGGGCGTCCATGTCGCCGAGACCGTCCGGCGGTACGCGGTGGACCTGGTCTCCGCCACCCGTACCCACCCCGACCTCAGACTCGGCGCCTCCCCGCGCGCGACGCTGCATCTGCTGCGCGCGGCGAAGGCGTCCGCCGCCCTGAGCGGCCGGGAGTACGCGCTGCCGGACGACGTGCAGGCTCTCGCCGTGGCGGTCCTGGCCCACCGGCTGCTGCCCACCGCACAGGCCCAGCTCAACCGGCGCACCGCGCAGCAGGTCGTCCAGGAGATCCTGCAGCAGATCCCGGTGCCGGCGGCCGCCCAGCAGCAGAGCGGCTTCGGCGGTCTGGGCCGGGGCGTGCCCGCGTATCCCCAGCAGCCCCCGCGGAGTCTGTGATGGGCGCCCCGGCGGAGGCCGACCGCGAGGAGTCGGGCGGCGTCCGCACGGCCCTGGCCGGGCTGACCACCCGTGGCCGCTCCTTCCTGGCGGCCGGCATCGCGGCGGTGATCTGCGCGTACATACTCGGCCAGAGCGATCTGCGCCGGGTCGGGCTGCTGCTCGCCGTGCTGCCGCTGATCTGCGCGGCCGTGCTGTACCGCACCCGTTACCGGGTGGCCGGCAGCCGCCGGCTCTCCCCCTCGCGGGTGTCGGCCGGCAGCGAGGCCCGGGTCCATCTGCGGATGGACAACGTCTCGCGGCTGCCGACCGGCCTGCTGATGCTCCAGGACCGGGTGCCCTATGTCCTCGGCCCGCGCCCCCGCTTCGTCCTGGACCGGGTCGAGCCGGGCGGCCGCCGGGAGGTCTCCTACCGGGTCCGCTCGGACCTGCGCGGCCGCTATCCGCTGGGCCCGCTCCAACTGCGCCTGACCGACCCGTTCGGGATGTGCGAACTGACCCGGTCCTTCTCGACGTTCGACACGCTGACCGTCATCCCGCGCGTGGAGCCGCTGTCGCCGATCCGGCTCGGCGGCGAGGCGAAGGGGTACGGCGACGGGCGGCAGCGCTCGCTGGCCCTGGCCGGCGAGGACGACCTGATCCCGCGCGGCTACCGGTACGGCGACGATCTGCGCCGTGTGCACTGGCGCTCCACCGCCCGCTACGGCGAGCTGATGGTGCGCCGTGAGGAGCAGCCGCAGCGCGCCCGCTGCACGGTGCTGCTGGACACCCGGGGCATCGCCTACGAGGGCGCGGGGCCCGACTCGGCGTTCGAATGGGCGGTCTCCGGCGCCGCCTCGGTCCTGGTCCACATGCTCGAACGCGGCTTCTCGGTCCGGCTGTTGACGGACACCGGTAGCGCGGTGCCCGGTGAGGGTGCCGACGGTTTCGCGGGCTCCGGCCAGGATTCGGCGGACGCGGCCGGGCTGATGATGGACACCCTGGCCGTGATCGACCACTCGGACGGCACCGGCCTGTCCCGTGCCTACGACGTGCTGCGCGGCGGGAACGAGGGGCTGCTGGTGGCCTTCCTGGGCGATCTCGACGAGGAACAGGCGGCGGTGGCCACGAAGATGCGCCGGCGCAGCGGCGGCGGTGTCGCCTTCGTCCTCGACCCGGACACCTGGGTGCGGGAGCCCACCGACGTGCCCGCTCCGGGCAACGCGCACGAGGAGGGGCTGCGGATGCTGCGCGAGGCCGGCTGGACGGCGATCAGCGTGCCGCGCGGTGCCCCGCTGGCCGAGCTGTGGCGGCAGGCCGACCGGGACCGCCTCTCGGTGGCCGCGGCGGGCGGGGAGGCCCGGTGATGAGCGGACGGGCCCGGCTGGCCGTCACCGCGGCGGCGGCGACGCTGATGGCGTCCTGTGCCCTGCTGCCCCTGGTCTCCCCGGTGACCTGGCTGTTCCAGGCCGCGTTCCTGGTGGCGATCCAGACCGGCGTGGGCGCGGCCGCGCGGCGGGTACCACTGGCCCGGCCGCTGACCGTGGCCGCGCAGGCCCTGGTCACCCTGCTGATGCTGACCCTGGTCTTCGCCCGGGGCCACGCCGTCGCCGGGCTGGTCCCCGGCCCGGACACCTTCCGGTACTTCGCCGACCTGCTCCAGCAGGGCTCCGAGGACGTCAGCCGGTATGCGATACCCGCGCCGCTGTCGCCCGGCATCCGGCTGATGGTGATCGGCGGGGTCCTGGTCGTCGGGCTGATCGTTGACACCCTCGCGGTGACCTTCCGCAGCGCGGCCCCTGCCGGGCTGCCGCTGCTCGCGCTGTACTCGGTGGCGGCGGGCCTGTCCGACGGGCCGACCGACTGGCTCTGGTTCCTGGTGGCGGCGGCCGGCTATCTGCTGCTGCTGCTCGCCGAGGGCCGGGACCGGCTCTCGCAGTGGGGCCGGGTCTTCGGCGGGGTCTCGCGCACCCCGGGCGGCCCGGAGAGCGGCGCGGTGGCCCCGGTGCGCACCGGACGCCGGATCGGCTTCGCCGTGCTGAGCGTCGCCCTGTTCGTGCCGTTCGTGATGCCCTCGATCCAGGGCGGCCTGCTGGACGGCACCGGGACCGGTGTCGGCGTGGGCGACGGGAACGGCGGCACCATCTCCGCGGTCAACCCCCTGGTGTCGCTGCGGGACAGCCTCAACGTGGAGGAGGACCGTCAGGTGCTGTCCGTGCGGACCAGCACCGCCGACGTCTCCGACCTGTATCTGCGGATCGTCTCCCTGGACGACTTCGACGGCACCACCTGGAAGCCGGCCCAGCGGCACATCACCGGCGTCCCGGACTCCTTCCCGACCCCGGCCGGCCTGGGCGGCGACGTCAAGCGGGCGACGGTGAGGACCACGATCTCGGCCGCCGACTGGTACGCCCAGGACTGGCTGCCGATGCCGTACCCCCCGAGCGGGGTGAAGGTCGCCGGCACCTGGCGCTACGAGCCCGTCGGGATGACCCTGGTCGGCGACCACGGACAGAACACGCGCGGTGAGACCTACCAGGTCACCAGCCTGGACGTGCAGCCGACGGCGGATCAGCTGGCCACGGCGCCGGAGCCGTCGGCTGCCATGAGGAAGGAGTACACCAAGGTGCCCTCCTCGCTGCCGTCGGTGGTGGCGCAGACGGCCGAGCAGGTCACCGCGGGCTCGACGAGCCACTACGAGGAGGCGGTCAAGCTCCAGGACTACTTCGCGGTGAACGGCGGCTTCCAGTACGACACCCAGGTCCAGGTCGGACGGGGCGAGGGAGCGATCGCGAACTTCCTTAAGCAGAAGCGCGGTTTCTGTGTGCACTTCTCCTTCGCGATGGCCACGATGGCCCGGACGCTGGGCATCCCGGCCCGGGTCGCGGTGGGCTTCGCGCCCGGCACCCCGCAGGCCGACGGCACGGTCTCGGTGGGTCTGAAGGACGCGCACGCCTGGCCGGAGCTGTATTTCGAGGGCGTGGGCTGGACCCGGTTCGAGCCGACCCCGACCCGGGGCACAACGCCGTCGTACACCGTCTCGGACACCCCCGGTTCCTCGGTGCCGGACGAGGCCCTGCCCTCCAAGGGCGCGTCGGCGGCGCCTTCGGCCTCTGCCTCGGCGAGCGCGAGCTGCACGGCCCAGCTGCGCAAGCAGGACGTCTGCGTGAGCCCGTCGGCGGCGAGCGCGGTGCAGCGGGGCGACGGCGGGCCGCCGTGGTGGCAGCTGGCGCTGTGGGCGCTCGCCGGACTCGCCGTGCCGGCGGTGCCGCTGTCGCCGATGCTCTACCGGCAGCGGGTGCGCGCCAAACGGCTCGGGGCCTACGACCGCACCCCCGACGGTGTGGCCGCGCACACACTGGCGGTCTGGCAGGAACTGATCGACACGGCCTGGGACTTCGGCGTCCCGCCGGACGAGTCGCAGACCCCGCGCGGCGCGGCGGCCCGGATCGTCCGGCTCGGCCACCTGGACCCGGTCGCCGGCGCCTCGGTGCACCGGGTGGCGGACGCGGTCGAACAGGTGCTGTACGCGCCGCGGCCACGGCTGACGGCGGGGCTCTCGGACGACGTCCGCCGGGTGGCGGCCGCGCTCAACGGCACGGTCAGCGTCTCCACCCGGCTGAGGGCGCTGTTCGCTCCACGGTCGACCGTGCGTGCGGTGTGGGCGGCGTCGGCCGGGTGGGCAAGGCTGCGGGAGCGGGCGGCAGCGGCCCGGCCGACCCTGCGGAAGCCGTCGGAACAGCAGAGCTGATCGGCAAGAGGCCCGCGGACATGAGCGGGCGGACATGAGTGAGGGGTGACCACCCGGCGGGTGGTCACCCCTCATTCGTGCTCTGTTCTGCCTGTTCGGCGAAGCTTTGGTGCTGTTCGGCGAAGCTCTAGTGGCCCTGCTCGTCACGGCGGCGCTGCCAGCGCTCCTCGATGCGGTTCATCAGGGAGCGCCTGGGTCGTCCCTGGCGGCGTGCCTGGGGCCCTCCTGCGGGCTGCTCGCCGGGCTTGGGAGCCTTGCGCCAGCCGGTGACGGCGAGGACCGCGCAGCCCAGCATGACGAGGAAGCCAACCACGCTTACCCAGATCTGCAGTGTGACCATTCCGGCAATGAGGAGCGCGATACCCACGAGGAAGCCCGCGACCGCCTGGTAGACCCGTCGCCGGGTGTACGTCCGCAGCCCGCTTCCCTCAAGCGCTGTCGCGAACTTGGGGTCTTCGGCGTACAGCGCTCGCTCCATCTGCTCAAGCATTCGCTGCTCGTGCTCCGAGAGCGGCACGGCGTCCTCCTCATCGTGCAGTCGCCGGGGCGACCCGGGGGGTCCCTTCAGGATAGGCAGGGAATCGCCCCCGTGAAACCCGCCCCTCTAGGCCAATTGGCCAACCGGAATCCGCCATGGCCGTCCCGGCTCGCTGAGGCTTCCATTCCCCAGCGGCCGACCCGTCATGCCGAGCGGTCTCCCTCGATCATACGGCGCAAACCCCTCGATCGGGGGGCCTGTGGCGTACTCCATCCGCTGTCGAGCCCCTGATCAGCGGGCTCGTCCCGGGAGGATCTCAGGCCCCGGCCGCACCCGGAGTCTCGCCGAGCACATGGAGCTGGGTGGCGACGGCGTGGAAGGCGGGGAGCTCGGCGGCGGCGGCCTCCAGCTTCAGCAGAGCGTCGAGTGCGCCGGGCTCGGTGTCCACCAGGACGCCGGGGACGAGGTCGGCGAAGACCCGCACGCCGTGCACGGCGGCGACGGCCAGGCCCGCGTCCTCGACCAGGCCGGTGAGCTGCTCGGCGGTGAAGCGGCGCGGCATCGGGTCGCCGCTGCCCCAGCGGCCGTCGGGGTCGTCGAGGGCCTGCCTGGCCTCCTTGAAGTGCCCGGCGAGGGCCCGTGCGACCACGGCCCCGCCGAGCCCGGCGGCGAGCAGGCTGAGGACGCCCTCGGAGCGCAGCGCGGCCACCGTGTTGCGCACGCCCTCGGCCGGGTCGTCGACGTACTCCAGGACGCCGTGGCAGAGCACCACGTCGTGGCCGCCGCGCTCGACCACGTCGAACAGGCCGAGGACGTCGCCCTGGACGCCCTTGACCCGCTCGGCGACGCCGGCCTCGGCGGCGCGGCGCTCCAGCGCGAACAGCGCGTTCGGGCTGGGGTCGACGACGGTGACACGGTGGCCGAGGCGGGCGAGGGGTACGGCGAAGTTGCCGCTGCCGCCACCGGTGTCGAGGACGTCCAGCGCCTCCCGGCCGGTGGCCTTGACCCGGCGGTCGAGGGCGTCCTGGAGGACCTCCCAGACCACGGCGGTACGGAGAGAAGCGCGGGGTCGTGTGGGGTCCGGCACGGCAGTTGACTCCTCGGCGCGGCACCGCCTGTTGCCCGGCGGCGCGAACTCGGTGCCTCCCCGGCCCGGGGTGCGGGAGGAAGGAAGGCTTCAGGCGCTCTCCACCCTATTGCCTCCGCTGTCGCCCTCCTGCCTCCGCTGCCTCGCCCGGTCATCCCGCGTCGGGCAAGCCCCTCTCCGGGTCGCTGTCCGGGCGCTCCCCGTCCTGTCGGCGCGGCTGTGGCAGTACCGGCTGGAGGATGAGCATCCGCTCCACGATGCGGACGAACATCTCCACGTCCCGTATCAGGTCGTCGGCGTCGCGGCGGCTGGCCGCGCCCTGGATGCCCGCCTCGGCGCGGGCGCGGCGGCGGGCGCCGGAGGCGAACAGGGCGCTCCACTCGGTGAGCTCGGGCGCGACCTCGGGGAGCACCTCCCAGGCGCTGCGGATGCGGGCCCGGCGCCGGGGCGAGGTCTCCGGGCGGGCGCGGGCGGCGAGCACGGCGGCCGCGGTGCGCAGGGCGGCCAGATGGGCGCTCGCGTAGCGTTCGTTGGGGGTGCCGAGGAGTTCGGCCTCGTCCAGGGCGGCGCGGGCCTGGGTGAGCAGGTCGAGGGCGGCGGGCGGGGCAGTGGCCCGGCGGAGCACGGGGTGCACATCGCTCGCCGGGCCGGTCAGTGAGGGGGCAGGGCCGGTGGCGCGGCGCCGGTGGGCGGCGGCCGCTGAGGAGTTGGCCATGACGAACCTCCTGTCGTCTGGGTGACGGCTCCCTCACACGGGGTGCCGTATGTGCCCATCGTGAGGTATGGCACTGACAATCCGTTCTGACCTGGGACTTTGCTTCGATCGCAGGTTCGGGCTAGCTTTTGCACTGACCAGTCAGTTCAAAATGATGCCGATACGGAAACACCGAAACACCTCGGAAGGCAGGGGGGACCTGTGCACGGCGTATCTGTCACGGCCGAAGGCCTCGGGCTCAAGGGCCCGCGGGGCTGGGCGTTCCGGGGGATCTCCCTGGACACCGGGCCCGGCGCGCTGATCGCGGTGGAGGGACCGTCCGGCTCCGGCCGCACCTGTCTCCTGCTGGCGCTCACCGGACGGATGAGGCCCACCGAGGGCACCGCGGCCGTCGGCGAGGCACAACTGCCCAAGCAGCTGGCGGCCGTGCGCCGGATCAGCGCGGTGGCCAACGTCGCCGGGGTCACCGACCTCGAACCCGCCCTGACCGTGGGCGAGCACCTGCGTGAACGGGCCCTGCTCCAGCGCCGGTTCGGCGACTCGCTGCGTGCTCTGCTGCGACCCCGGGCCGAGCGCTCCGCACGCGCGCGTCAGCTGACCGACGACGCCCTGGCCGCCGCCGGGCTCGACCTGGAGGCGCTGCCGAAGGGCGCCCGGACCGCCGTACGGGATCTGGAGCGGATCGAGGCGCTGCGGCTGTCCGTGGCGCTGGCGCTCGTCGGGAAGCCGCGGCTGCTGGCCGTGGACGACGCGGACCTCAAGCTGTCGGCGGCCGAACGGGCCGAGGTGGGGGCGCTGTTGGCGTCGATCGCCGAGGCCGGGACGACCGTGCTGGCGGTGTGCGGGGAGGCGCTGGAGGGGGCCGTCGTCGTACGCACCGGGACCGCCCGGGAAGGGGAGACCGGGATGCCGGAAGGCACCGCAACCGGGGAGGAGGCCGGCGATGCGCTCGCCACGACTGGCCGCGCTTGAGCTCAGGCGCTTCGGACGAGGGAAGCTGCCCCGCGCGGCCCTGGTGGCCCTGCTGGTGCTGCCACTGCTGTACGGCGCGCTCTATCTGTGGTCGTTCTGGGATCCGTACGGCCGCCTTGACCGCATCCCGGTGGCGCTCGTGAACGACGACAAGGGGGCGAGTGCGAGCGGCAGGAGGATCACGGCGGGCGACGACATCGTCGACGGGCTGCGGGACAGCCGGACGTTCGACTGGCATCAGGTGAGTGCCGCCGAGGCGCGCCGGGGTGTCGAGGACGGCACCTACTACCTGTCGCTGACCATGCCCGCCGACTTCAGCTCGCGCATCGCCTCCAGCGCGGGCGACTCCCCGGAGACCGGGGCGCTGCAGGTGCGCACGAACGACGCGAACAACTACATCGTCGGCCAGATCTCCCGCACGGTCTTCAGCGAGGTGCGCTCGGCCGCGTCCGCCAAGGCGTCCCGGTCCTTCCTGGACCGCATCTTCATCTCGTTCGCCGACATCCACGGGCAGACGGTGAAGGCCGCCGAGGGCGCCGACACGCTCACCGGTGGCATCGGCAAGGCCGAGAAGGGCTCGAAGGACCTCGCCGACGGGCTGAAGGACGCCAAGACCGGCAGCGGGAAGCTCGCCAAGGGGATCAAGAAGCTGGACGCGGGCGCGGGAACGCTGCAGGACGGTTCCCGGCAGGTCGCGGACGGCACCCAGGCCCTCGCGGACCAGGTCAACGGGGTCTACGGCAAGGTCGGCCCGTATCTCAAGGACAACGAGAAGACCATCGGCGACACGGCACGGCTGGTCGCCGACTCGGCGCAGACCGTCCGCGACAACCTGGGCGTCCTGGTGAAGACGGCCCCCGCGGCCGCGAAGACCGCGCACACGGCCGCCGGCACGCTGGACGAGGTCTATCGGGCGCGCTGCTCGGCCGGGTTGCTCGACGACCCCGTCTGCCCCGACCTGAAGAAGGCCCGGGACGCGGCCGACGACGTGGCCGCCGTCGCCGACGACCTCAACACGCTGATCGTGGACCAGCACGGGGACCTGAGAACGCTCGACGCCAACCTCGGCACCCTCCAGCAGCAGGCCCGGGCCCTCGCCGACCGCGCCCCGCATCTCTCCGAGGACGTCGCCGACGCCGTCAAGAAGATCGACAAGCTGAACGACGGCGCGGCCCAGGTCGCCGCGGGCGCCGAGAAGCTGCACAGCGGCCTCGGCACGGCCCTGACCGGCGCGACCGGCCTGGACACGGGCGTCGGCAAGCTCGAGACCGGCGCCTACGACCTCAACGGCGGGATGTACAAGCTCGCCGACGGCTCCGGCAGGCTCGCCGGCGGTCTGCACGACGGCGCCGCCCGGATCCCCGACTACGGCAAGAAGGACCGCGACCGGCGCACCGGGGTGATGGCCGACCCGGTCCAGCTCGCCTCCAAGGACCTGCACAAGGCGCCCAACTACGGCACCGGGTTCGCCCCGTACTTCATCCCGCTGTCCCTGTGGGTCGGCGCGATGGTGGCCTACATGCTGATCCAGCCGCTCAACCGGCGTGCCCTGGCGGCCGGTTCGGCGGCCTGGCGGATCGCGCTGGCGGGCTGGCTGCCGGTGGTCGCGGTCGGGGTGCTGCAGACGGCCGCCCTGATGGCCGTACTGCACTGGGCGATCGGTCTGCAGATGGTCCGCGCGGCCGGGACGGTCGGGTTCCTGTTCCTGGTGGCGGCGTGCTTCGCGGCGATCGTGCAGTGGCTGAACGCACGCTTCGGGGCGGCCGGCCGGATCCTGGTGCTGGCGCTGCTGATGCTCCAGCTGACGTCGGCGGGCGGCACCTATCCCGTGCAGACCAGCCCGGGCTTCTTCAACGCGATCCACCCGTTCCTGCCGATGAGCTACATCGTGGAGGCGCTGCGAAGGCTGATCACGGGCGGCGGACTGGGACCGGTGTGGCAGGCCTGCGCCGTCCTGACGGCGTTCACGGCGGGCGCCCTCGCGCTCACCGCCCTGTCCGCCCGGCGCCGCCAGGTGTGGACGCTGGACCGGCTGCACCCTGAACTGAGCCTGTGAGGACATCCATGACCTCCTCTTCGGTGCCCGCCGGGGCCGACGTTCCTGTGAGAATCAGGACCATGGAACGCAGCAGCACCACGGGCGGCAGCACGCGCCGTGAAGCCACCCGGCAGAAGCTCTACGAGGCGGCCGTCACCCTCATCGCCGAGCAGGGCTTCTCCGCCACCACCGTGGACGAGATCGCCGAGCGTGCCGGGGTCGCGAAGGGCACGGTCTACTACAACTTCGCGAGCAAGTCGGTCCTCTTCGAGGAGCTGCTGCGGCACGGCGTGGGCCTGCTCACCGCCTCCCTGAAGGAGGCAGCCGAGCGGACCGCGCGGGAGGGCGGCAGCCGGGTCGACGCCCTGGACGCGATGGTCCGCGCGGGTCTGGTCTTCATCGACCGCTATCCGGCCTTCACCCAGCTGTATGTGGCCGAGCTGTGGCGGACCAACCGGGCCTGGCAGTCGACGCTGATGGTGGTCCGGCAGCAGGCGGTCGCGGTCGTCGAGGACGTGCTGCGCGAGGGCGTGGAGAACGGCGAGTTCAGCGACGAGATCGACATCCAGCTGTCGGCGGCCGCGCTGGTCGGCATGGTGCTGGTGGCCGCGCTTGACTGGAAGTCCTTCCAGCCGGAGCGCTCCCTGGACGACGTCCACTCGGCCCTGTCCCGGCTGTTGCAGGGGCGAGTGAGCGGGAAGGGCTGAACCGGAAAGGACCGAACCGGAAAGGGAAAAGCGCCGGCCCGCGGTGGCCGCGTCCCCCGCGGGCCACCGTCGGACCGGCGCCTTCCGTACTCCCCCGTGGTTCCCCCGGTTTCCCGTCGTTCCCCCGGGTCCCGGTCCCCTCTCCCCCGTGTCTCGCTTCCGCCGACGGATCGGCGGAAGGAGCGGTCGAGGGCGCCGGCACCGTTCCGCCGCCCCGTGTCGGCGGTACCGGACCTGGCGCCCCTTTCCGTGTCTCCACTCTCTCGTTCGCGCAGGTCGCGGCCCATCCGCGCGCGTACTCAACTCACTCCCTAGTAGGGCTTTGTTAGGTACCCCAACTGCCGTTCTACGAGTAGCCTGTGATCTTGTATCAGGTGTGACACCTGAGGAGATGGACGAGGTCCG